>CALXUV010000028.1 GCA_944391815.1 uncultured Clostridia bacterium
AATCGCAGAATTTTCTCACATCTTTCTACTTTTTGCTAAAATTCCGGTACGGGTGTCCTCCTTGTTACGCTTAAACTTATATACGAGCGCATAGAAAACGGTAATGGCAGAGTGTGGGTTACGGCAACGGTAGTAACCTTTGTGCTGTACGCTTTGTCCGAAGTATTCTTTCACTTCTATAACATCGGAAAGCACAAAGGCGATAAAATACCGCAAAAGAAACTTGTCATTACAAGAGCCGAGCAGTTTGTAAGGAACGCACTTATAATAACGGTGGTTTTTCTTTGCTGGACACTGCTTGCACTGACAGGCAGCATAAAGGCGATAGTTGAAGCAAGTCTTTACGATAAGATAACAAAGGTTCTTCCGATACTGATTTCGCTGGTCACTGTAAGCGTTCTTTTATACAATAATTTTATAAAAAAGCCAAAGGTTGAGTACCTCAGATTTAACCCGAAACCTTCCAAATCGGATTTCCGAAAGGAGATTATCAGCAAGTACGGCGAAAATTCCGTTGCTTTGAAAGCGCTTGACTATGTGACTGAAAATATGAACCTTAAAAAAGGCTATTCAAGATATAACGGTGACGATTATTATGTCCATCCGATAGCAGTTGCGAAAATACTGCTTGACAATGCGGTATGCACGGAAACAACTGTAGCGGTGGCACTGCTTCATGACTGTGTTGAGGATCTGCCGCAGTGCGACGAAGATTTCCTGAAAAACGAGTACGGAGAGGAAATAGCGCACAAAGTTATGCTTGTGACAAAAAAACAGGGGATTGATTACGGTTTAAGCAGCAACATGAGTGAATACCTTGATGCGATTTCGGAGGACAGGGATTCTTCGCTCGTGAAAACTGCCGACAGGATGAATAACAACAGCACCATGGAAAACCGCAGCGAAGAGAAGAAGAAGTCAAAGACAAAGGAAACGAAAGAGCAGTATCTGCCGTTCACCGAAAAAGCGATGGAGCGGGATAAAAACAATACCGGATTTTATGAACTTGCAAGAACGTTTTTCGCTCAGGATATCAGATAAAATAAAAGCATTTCTCTGAAATTCGCGTTTTCGGGTTTTGTGTAACTTAAAAAACGCCGATTATAACAGAGCCGGAGGTTAAGTCAGCCTCCGCTCTTTTTTACTGCCACGTTTTTTGAAAATTGTGAAAGTTACACAAAACGGTGTTACTAAATTCTACACACTGAAAAGAAAATTTATATTATATATGTTCCAAACTCACATCTCAGTGGTACAATAAGAGCAGTTTGAAATAGGCTGAAAGCGAAAGGTTGAATTTTTACATATGAAAAGGTTTCTGAAACTGTTTATTACAGCTGTCTTTGTGATTACCATGATTTCCGGAATGTTTGTTTTTTCATTCGGAGAAGCCAAAAACGGATGGGTGATCGACCAAGACGGAGTAGAAAGGTATTACGCTGACGGAAGTTACGTTACCGGAATACACAAAGTAGGGGTGCACGAGTACGTTTTTGACGAAAACGGTATGTGCCTGGGACCTTATGACGGGTATAAAAATCCCGGAAATACAGGAACAATGGACGATACCGGATATTCCGAGGCTCTGGCAGAAAAAAATGTGATTTTCAGCGAGACATTCGATATAGGACGCGAGTACTCGTATTTGACAGGAGGTAAACCGGTAACTGCCGACGGTGTCAAAGGAACATCAAATATCTCTTTTCCTGCCGAAGGAAGAAAACCCTACCTTATGGGTGTCATAAAAAAATCAACGTTCGAGATAGCGCCCAAAAACGGCAGCTCGGAAAATATGGCATTCAAGTATACTTGTGCCACCGAAACTGTTGACGGATATACCGGCGGGTACGACTCGTACATGAATATCTGGCTTAACAGCGGGTCTTTGTACAAAAAAAGCTTTGTCATGGATTTTGAGGTAAAACTTGGTGATGACGTTGACTTTGAACTTCCGCTCATTCAGTTTATAGACAGAGGAAAAAGTGACTTCAATACCATACTCAGAATAAATAAAGGCGGTTTTGTCTATGCGATGGGACTCGAACAGTATCTGCTTTGCAGGCTGAGTCCGGATGAATATACAAGAATCAGCATAGCAGTAAATCTTAATGAAGACAGCTATGATTTTTACTGCAACGGTGTGCTTGTTAAAAGCGACATCAAGTTCTATCAGAATTCCGCACAAGATCCGACTGAATACAATCCAACCGAGATAAGAATAATGCAATACGGAAGC
Source organism: uncultured Clostridia bacterium (assembly GCA_944391815.1). GTDB lineage: Bacteria > Bacillota > Clostridia > Oscillospirales > CAG-272 > SIG673. The sequence continues at coordinate 2,237 of CALXUV010000028.1, forward strand.
ACAACGCTTCTTCACGGAAGCACTTATGTGGACAATATATTCATTTATGAATCTGAGAGTCCTGTATGTACACAGCAGTCGGAAAAATTCAGCGGCGTGCGTCAGGAGGGAAGTTATCTCAGATATTACGAAGACGGCGTTTGCAAAACGGGAAAATTTGCTGTTACGGGTGAATATTTCGGACAGAAGCTCGAAGGCAGTTATCTCGAATTTGACAGCGTTGACGGAACGGCTTTTGTCGGTTACAGCGCACTTGTAAAGAACGGTGATCTGACTGTTTCGGACGGACTTGTTAAAGACAATCTGTTTGTAGCTCCGAAAGCTGAGGATATTCCGGACAAACAGTTTGTTTTCTGGAAAGTTACGGATGCTTCCGGGAACACTTCGATAATGCTGTCGGGTGACACCAAAAGGCTTGAAAGCAATATAACAGCGGAAACGGTCGGTATCGGAGTTTCAATGCTCTCGGGCGCTTCGCTCTGCACAACGGAGGGAACATCAGCGCTTCGTTTCATGGCGAAAATATCAAAGCAGGATTACGATATGTTTTCGTCTCAGGGAATAACCGTTGAACCTCACATAATCATAGCTTCAACCGACGCGGTAAGAAATGCCCACGGATATCTGACTTACGAGCATCTTACTGCCGCAAGCAGTGATCCGGTTCTTGACATAAAATCAGAGAACTGGTTTACGCAAACGGAAAATTATTACTATTACAGCGCCACTGTTTCTGATATAACCGACCTTTCGAAAAATTACTCTGCGGTAGCTTATGTAAAAATTACTTTGCCGGACGGTGAAGTGATGGAACTCTACTCGGATTACAGTGAAGAAAACAACAGCCGTAACGTAAAATTCGTGGCTGAAAGCGCATATAATGACCGAACCACGCTTAAAAACCAACCGACCTATGACGACAAAATAAAATTCGACGGACTGACTACTTACAGTCCGTATGACAGCAAGCAGATGAATGTAATCAAGTCGTTTATTGACAGAATACTTGATCTCTGCGCAGGTTACGACGGTGTTGTATCAAACGGAAGATTTTATCAGTCGCCTTACAAAATTTCTTACAATGAAACCGAAACAGGGTACAACGTAGAGATCAAATCTGACGAAAAAAACTGGAATGTTTCCGATATAAACGCGGTTTACGTTAACGGGGAAAAATATCTGCCAGAGCAGTATACTGTTACCGAAAGCCAGTGCAGTCTTTCGTGTGAAATCGGAAAAGTTGAGCTCGGAAGTCTTGGAGAAGACGAAAAAGAAGATGTTATCTCAAAGGTTATGATATCCTCAGCTTCAGACGCCGGTGTGTTTTCCGGAGCGGTAAGATTCCCGCTTGCGTATGGAGAAGGCGGTGAAATTCCCGTTGCTCCCGACGGCAACGACCTCGGTGTAAAATGGAGTTTCTCCAAAAACGGCGCAATAACCCTCAGCAACAGTAACACAGTAAAAAAAGAATTTGCGTCAGCCGGTGGGAAATTTGACTTTTCGGCATGGAAATCGCTTTCATTTTATGTTTATGTGCCTGATGAATACACCGGTGCGACTGCCTACGTTTGTTTTTACAGTGAGAACCCCGAAACTACTGACGGAAGTGATTATTACGGCGGAAAAGTCACTTTTGCAAATTCCGGATGGAATGAAATCATTGTAAATCTGAGAGGACTCGGAGCGAGCAGACAGCCGTTCGGCTGGGATCAGATCACATCAATTTCGTTTACGAGTACCGGTTGGTCACAAAATAACGATAAGAATACCGAACTTTATTTCACTGATTTTGTCCTTTATGATCAGGAACTCACCGAATCAACAGTTGTTACCGGTGTCAGCCAGGACGGCAAAGCCGTGTTTGCGTTAGGCGGATACGCCGGTGCTGTTAACGGAAAAATATATCCGATCAACCCAAGTGAAAAAGGAGCAGTGTCTTTCAAGGACGGCGACACAATTTACCTTCCGGTTTCGGTATTTGCCGCATCACTTGACAGCGAAGCGCTGTACTATGAAAAATCATCGACTGTAATTTATAATTTCGACGGCAGAGAGTATGTTTTCAAGGAAGGAGATTACTATTACAAAGACGGCGATAAGCAGAAATTGCAGAAAAAAGCCGTAGCAAAGGACGGCGGACTGTTTATAAGCAAAGAAGATGCAATGGCGATATACGGCTACACTCAGTGCTTTGAGGACGAAATGGGACTGGTTGTTCTCTCAAATACGGAAAATGTTCTTGACAGCGACCGTGATTTTGATCTGATATACAAATCCGTGCAGGATCTGATGTATGTCAGACCGAGCGGAGAACAGATCATTTCTGACCTTAACGCATACAGTCAGGGCAAACATCCGTACCTTATGGTCAGCGGTGCAGATTTCGAGGAGCTTCAGTATTTCGCTAAATACGAGTCCACGTTAAGAGATTATATAGCAAACCGTGAAAAAAGCTACGGTATAGGAAGCTCGAAATTTGAATCGGCGCCGAACAGTTTCAGCCGTACCGACGGTGTAAGACTTCTTTCCATATCAAGAGACGTAATGGAAAAAGTGATAACCTGGATTTTGCTTTACAAACTCGGCGATTATAACGAAGCGGAAAGACAGCTTATTTTCGACAGAATCTGGGCAGAAATAGACGCTGTATGTAACTTCTATGATGAAGAAAACAAATGTTACAGCTGGAACCCGTCGCACTTCCTTGATGTTGCGGAGCTTGCTTATCCTATGGGAATAGCGTATGACTGGCTCTATGACGATCTGACCGAAGCTCAGAGATCTCAGATGGCAAAAGCAATGTACGAACTGGCGCTGAAACAGACAACTGTTCTCGGCGGAACATATAACCTTGCCGGAGCGACAAACAACTGGAACGGAGTCTGCAACGGCGGAATAATGACGGCGGCTCTTGCGATTGTCAACGATAAGTATATTATAGATAACGGACTTCAGGACGACGTAATAACCGTACTCGGTACCTGCATTACGGCGGTTGAAAAGGGAATGTGGGTTTACGCACCCGACGGTGGATACGAAGAAGGTCCCGGATACTGGTCATACGGAACTACCTATACACAGATTCTGATTTCGGCACTCGACAGTGCGTGCGGAACAAATTACGGGCTTTACAATTCACCCGGTTTTGCAAGGTCAGCTTATTTCACCACCTATCTCGGAAGTGCAAATACCACATGGGGCTTCCATGACGGCGGCAGCGGAGATTCCAACCCGACAATAGCGGCTTGGTTTGCAAAAAAATCCGGAGACGGAAACCTCAATGCCATAAGACGGCAGGGAATAGAGAAGGGCTGGACGGGAGTTACCGTGTATGACATCATGTACTTCAATCCTCACATAATAAATAACACGATAACCCTTACTCTTGACGCTTATTATTCTCTTGATACGATAATGACGTTCAGAAGCTCATGGAATTCGGATAACAGTATATTTGCCGGACTTCATGGCGGAGACAACCAGGCATCCCACGGAGACCTTGACATAGGAAACTTTGTCATCTGCGTAAACGGCGTTTATATGATTTGCGATCTCGGTTCTGACTCATATAACATGGTTGGTTATTTCGGTTCTTACAGATGGTCGTATTACCGTAAACGTACCGAGGGACAAAATTCTCTGGTCATGATTTACGAAGGAGAAAGCTGGAACGGAAAAACCGGAGTGCCTCAGGCAATCAGAGGTAACGGAGAAATTTACAGCGGCGCAGTGCCGGATCCTGATTATTACGGACAGGACGCAAATGCCGTATCCGAAGCTATCGCTTTTGAAAGCGGAACAAACTCAGCATACGGAATTATCGATATGGCACCCGCTTACAAATCCGTAAAAGACGGAATGAAACGCGGACTTTACATGACAAACAACCGCAGTACTGTGGTAATTCAGGACGAAGGAAACTTCAGTGCTTCCATGGATATATGGTGGTTTGCGCATACTCAGGGACAGATAACTATACTCCCGGGTGGAAAATCAGCAGTTATCTACAGAAACGGCGTATATTTGTATGCCGAGATAGTCACCGATCCGAACAGTCCGATGAGTGCGTCGTTCAAGGTTATGGAAGCGGAATCGCTTGATGAGAATTATGTCGGTGATACGGTAGAGTCGGGCATATATACCGGAGAAACCGAATCCGACAGGAGTTCGTTTAAAAAACTGGCTATTGCGGTAGAGGGCAGAAGACAGTTCAACATAGCCGTAGCGTTCACAGTCATTGACTCGTATGAAGATGTTCCGGAGTTCGGAACGATATACAACTATACACCCATGAGCGAATGGAAAGTCAACTGACAGATAATACTTTACTTTGAACAGTAAAAACACTTTTTAATCCGGACATTGCTGTGCTTTGTCCGGATTAAACGGTAAGTAGGAGGAATAATGAAGAAAAGAATATTGACTGCAATGTGCTTTTTTGCAGTGATAGTATTCGTGTCTGTGCTGAAAATAAATGCTGCAAGCGGTATTGACTATGCTTACAGTGTTAAGGGCGGCAAGGTAACAAATGCAGATGAATTGGTTATGGCATTTACAGATGCGAACGGAAACGCTCATGCGGAAAAAATCGATGAATACACAGTTAAAATAAAGAACAACGTGATATTGACTGCACCGATTCATATAACAGCCGGAAGTTATACGCTTACAGGAGGAGGAAGCACTGTATACAGGGGATTCTATGGCGGTCCTCTTGTAATGCTGGACGGAAGCGAAGACGCCGAAGCTCCGTCGCTCACGCTTGAAACCGATATCGGCAGCGAGGAATGGGATGAGGCGAATTTCAGGCTTTGTATAGACGGAAACAGCGAAAATTATCCTGATTCAGAATATGGACTCATAATGGTAAGAGGAAACGCGAAACTCAGTGTAAACGGACGTGTTGTTCTTAAAAATTCTTCGACTGTTTCGGTCGGAGGGGCGATTTTCGCCGAAATTGATGTGAGGGAAGGTGTTGAAAAATCACCTCTTTCACCAGAGGTGACGGTCAATAACGCACGTATAGTTAATTGCAGTGCGATGAGCGCCGGTGGAGGAATAGCGTTTTCGGGTTATTTCGAAGGCGTAAACGGCGGCAAACTGACGGTAAGCAATACTGTTATGACCGGGAATAAAAGTCATAATGTGGATAAGGTCGGTATGGGAGGTGCGATATATACTTACGGCGGCGAGGCAGAAATCAGCAACATGACTATAAGTGATAACTCCGCAGATATGGGCGGCGCAATATATACCGGTTCGGTAACCAAGCTCACGATGCTGACAATTAAAAACAACAAATCAGAGGTTGCGGGAGGCGCATTGTACGGAGCATCTGACGAATATGTAAGGTGTGATATTTCCTTAAAAGACATAGTAATGACAGAAAACGAGAGCAGTGGAGACGGCGGTGCTGTGTATAGCCGGGGAATAATGGTTACGGACAACCTTGTAATCTCTCAGAATGACGCAGCCGGTAACGGAGGCGGAATATTCAGCAGCGGAAGAGTTGAATTAAACGGCGGAAGCGTAATGAATAACAAAAGCGGCAAGTCCGGCGGTGGTATATACTGTAAGGGTGTTGACTCCGTTCTGATACTCAAATCTCCGTCCATCAGCTCAAACTCCGCAACATTATGCGCAAGTGTATACAGTGAAGGACTTTTTGAATTTCATTCCGGAACAATTGAAAACGGAAAAGGAGATTTTCCTTCGATACTGATAAAGGGCGAGATAGTTCTGAAGGGCAAAGTTTCAGTGGTAAAAGACGAAATAGGTCTTTGTATCGGAGAAAAAAACGGCGAAAGTTATTACCCCTATATAAAGATAGAACCGTCTTCCGGATTTTATGGTGATGTAACTGTCGCATTCTGCCGTGAAAAGACTGATAAAGACGGAAACGTAAACAGCTATAAAAATGCGACAGAAAACAAGCTTCTCGTGTGTTTCGGTGACGAAAGCGCAATGCTTGAAACTCTTGAAAATATCACTGTCAAGAGCAGGGGGCTGTTATCGTATAAAGTGGGAAATACGGGACTTACTTCAGTCAGATTAGTATTTTTGCCGGTATTCGTATGGGTAATGATACTGGTTGCCGTATGCGGTGCTGTGGCGTTTATATTCAGGAAAAAAATAGTTCTGATTTTTAAAAAGAAATAAATAACTGCTGAAAAAGCGGTACACTGATTTGAATCAGTGTACCGCTTTTTGTTGTTTGTTTTATGTATTACGTGAAAAATAAAACAGTAAGACAAAAGATAGGAAATAAAAATTAACAGTAAAAGAGCTTGTTTATCTTTTTCAGCCTCTTCGAGATAACATTCGTTATAGTAAAGAGCGTTTTCTACCGGCACGTTTGAAGGAATGTGATTGCCGACAGCCATGAAAAATCCGGGGCTTTCTCTTCCGATATTCATACATCTGAGTACTTCTTTTTTTATGTCTTCACGCGACCCGTAAGTCAGAATACGGCAGTCAGCATTTCCGACAAACGAATGAGTTTTTCAGTATATCATAAAAAAATCAGAAATCAATGTATAAAAATGCTTTTTTCTTAACTGATCTGTTTTTTAAGTCTTAATTATTCCGATATTGGGAAAAATAGCAAAGAGTTGATTTAAGCACAGAAGTAACAGTTAGGGTAATTATCTGAAAAACTTTTATTGATTGACTGCGCAAAAACAGATCGCTTTGTGACGAGTATGATATTGGTTAAAACAGAAGTTTCGGGTGCGTTGTAATGGATTAATTCAAATGCGGAGAAATGTTCAATGATGGTATCATGGCTTGTATTATTTTGATGAATAATAATGTCTGAATGAATCAGCCCCGGATTTGGAAAAGTTCATGACAGCACCCAGAATTCTGCAATTTGTTTTCTGAAGCTGATTTTTAACCGCAAGTGCAAGTTTGGTGCTGATTTTGGATTCGGAAATAACCAGAATGGTTCCGTCGCAAAGAGGCGCAACAACTGCGGCGTCAATTACGGCGCCAAGCGGAGGTGTGTCAATAATGATACAGTCATAAGTCCGACGATTTTTTTCAAGAAAAACGGAAAAACGGTTGTTTGCGAGAAGTTCGACAGGATTCGGAGGGAATACTCCGGAAACAACCATATCCAGATATTCAGACTGTGTTGGGCATATTATATCAGTACTTTCAGCCTGTCCCGAAAGAAATTCACTGAGACCCGAAGAAGTGCCGTTTATTTTATGCCTGAGAGTATTTACGCTTTTGCGCATATCTGCGTCTATAAGCAAAACTTTTTTCTGAGTGTCCGCAAAAGATTTGGCTATATCAACCGAAACTGTGCTTTTGCCGTCTCCGGGAAGCACACTTGTGACGGCAATACATCTTATATCGCTTCCGCAAAAAAGAATATTAGTTCTCAGTGATTTGAACGCCTCGTTTACAAAATAAGATTCCCCCGAAGTGAACCTTAACGTGATTTTATTGTTTTGTTGCATACCGCACCCCATCAAAAATTATTGTAAGCAATCAGTTAACCCGATTTACGGATTTCGTTTCAGCTTTTCTTGAGCTTTTTATATCCGGAATAATTCCGAGTACACTTAAACCGAGTCTGTTTTCAATGTCAGCGGCACTTTTCAAACGATCATCGAGTAAGAAAACCGTAATTATTGAGAGTGACGCCACAGCCGCACCGAGAAAAGCGGCAAGCAGGGTAAATTTGATCAAACCGTTTGAATCCGGCTTTTCGGGTAAAACGGCTGCGTCAATTTCCTTCAGTTGAATGCTTGTGTATTCAGGCAGGATTTGTTTTGCCGACGAACTAAGTGCATTTGCCACTGCGACGCAGTACTCGGGATTACGGTCTGTAACGGAAATTTCAATTGCGTGAGGAATAGGTAACGATACGTTTATTTTTTTTGTGAGTGAAGAATATGTTTCGTCGGTTGGCTGTAACTGAGCGATCACATTATCAAGGATTTTTTTAGATTTGAGCAGATAACCGTAGTCGTTGGCGACAGCGGCTGCGCTGTTGATAGAGGAGGTTTCCGCTTTGTCATCCTCACTTAAAATATCCACATAAAGTGAGGCAGTTGCGGTATAGACAGGAGTGCTTATAAAACGAAGATAGACAAACACTGCAACCGCCGCCAATAATGCAGCCGCAATTATCAGATAAAAATATTTTAAAAGTATTTTAAGTATGTCGGAAAAAACGACTTCACTGTTCTTAGCGTCCTGTTTTATTTCGTTATCTTCCATTTTTATTCCTTTCTGCACCGGTAAAATGAATGGGTTTGAGCATAAAGCATTTTCTGCGTTCAGGTTAAAAATAATCTTGCAGTCGAAGTGACTACGGATAGGATTTTAAAATTTGAAATTAATACTTACAGTCAAAAACCAAGTAATTGGCATTACAGACTTTTTACAAATGTTTCAAAATAATGCAGTTTCATGGTAGTTTACTGACACCGGAGGAAAATTGATTATTTTGCATCGTAAGGTTCTGCACTATTCAGATCGGAAGTTTCAAACAAATTGTAAGCGTTCTGATAAAAAAGCATATCGGCTTTATTTCTTCCTGATTTTTTCACTAAAAAATTGTAGCAGTCGTAAAAAATACGGTAATCTTCAGCACGGTGAGCGTCGCTTGTAATAATATCTATCAGATTTTTTTTCAGAAGTCGGTAATATTTTCTTTTTTTTAAAAGCCCTTTTTTGAGGTAGAAGGACGAATTCATACTGATAACTGCGCCGAGTTTTTTTATTTCGGATATATTTTTACCCGACAGTTTGCCGTATCTTTCAATGTGAGCTATCAGAGGAACAACACCCATTGAACGCAGGGTTATTACAAGTTCATGTATAAACCGGAAGTCAGAGTCCGGCAGAAATTCAACAAGTGCGATGTTTTTTCCAGCCATAAATACGGGCATGTTTTCAGCGACAGCACCCGGAAATCTTGTGTAGGCAAATATTTCGTTACCCTTGTATATTTTCAGATCCGGAAAACGCACTGCCGAGTAATCGAGAAGCTCCGAAAATACTTTACTTTCCGTTTCAGGCGAATATTTAAAAAGCATCGGATTGTGATGCGGAGTTACGATTATTTTTCTGACTCCGTAAAAATATGCTGTCTTGATCATCTCGAACATACCGGAAGGATTGTCCGGGCCGTCATCAATACCGTACAGAATGTGGCAGTGAATATCAAAAAACATATAATCTCCTTGCAGCAAACGCATATCGGTATTAGTATTTACTCAGTTTGATTTTCTAAACATGCGAAAATTAAAATATTAAGAAGAAAGAAGTTCTTTACACAAAATGTTGTGAGAGAAAGGGTAATAATCGGTTAAAAGCCGACATAGAATTATCGGGGAAGGGGGAATGAGCTTGCAGCAGAATTTCAAAGGGCTTAGCGAGGAAGAGGTAATCAGAGCGAGAGAAAAACACGGCTCAAACCAACTTGAGGAGCAGAATAAAAATTCACTTATAAAAAGCTATCTTAAAAATCTAAGCGATCCGATAATACGGATACTTATAATTGCTTTCATAATAACGGTCCTGTTTTCAAGGGAAAGCGGAGGATATCTTGAAGCGGTTGGAATAGCACTGTCTATTATTATATCCACGTTTGTGTCCACTCTCAGCGAATACGGAAGCGAGAAGGCTTTCCGGAAAATGCAGAGGGAGGAGAGCAGTCAGAGCTGCACGGTCCTCAGGGACGGAAAATATAAGGAAATACAGATCGACGGAATAGTGGTGGGAGACGTGATATCAGTAAAAAGCGGCGACAGAATTCCGGCTGACGGAATTCTTTTGTCCGGGAAAATCAGCTGTGACATGTCAGCACTGAACGGTGAAAGCAAGGAACAGCATAAAACGCCGACAGGTGCGGAAACTCAGCTCGGAATACCGGGAGACGAAAGTTCTGTTTTCAGAGGCAGTGTGGTTACGGCGGGATCGGGACTCATGCTGGTAAAAAGCGTCGGTAAAAATACATTTTATGGCAAAATAGCCGGAGAAATACAGGCTCCGGGGAGTGAGAGTCCGCTTCGTATGAAGCTTTCGGGACTTGCGAAAACTCTCAGCAGATTCGGATACATATGTGCTGTTTGCGTTGCGGCAGGATATCTTATTAACTCGGTTCTGCTTGACGACGGGTTCGTTTACTCTGCAAAAAATATTGCGGGCGAACTTCTTTCTGCACTTACTCTCGGTATTTCAATTGTTGTAGTAGCGGTTCCCGAGGGACTTCCGATGATGATAACCGTAGTGCTGTCATCCAATATGATAAGAATGCAGAAACAGAATATAAGAGTACGAAAGCCTGTGGGGATTGAAACTGCCGGTAAGATAGATTTGCTTTTCACCGACAAGACCGGCACGCTGACATACGGAAAAACAGGTGTTTCCTGTTACATTACAGGTGATGGCGGAAGAGCATGCAGAAGCATTGACTTATCGCCCGCTCAGCGCTATCTGCTCGGTGTCGGTGCGGTTTACTCGGGAGAATGCGTGATAGGACTCGATCAGAAAGGCAAGAAAAGAAACGTCACAATGGGAGACAGCGAGGAAAGGGCTATACTAACTGAATATCTTGCTTATCAGGATGTTCCGGTCGGAGTGACAAAACTCGCGATGCTGCCGTTTGACAGCAGAACAAAACTTTCGGCGGCGACGGTGGTTTTGCCTGAAAAAGCGGCGTCAGAAAATTTCAGAAGCAAAAAATTAACGGTTATAAAGGGTGCTCCGGAGCTGATTTTATCAGGATGTCGGGGATATATCGACAAAAACGGTAGTTACAGGGAATCAAAGCTGAAAAATATAAGAGAAATACTTGACGAAATAACCTCTCGTGGGATGAGAGTGCTTGCCATGGCAGTTACCGAAGCGGATGAAAACTGCGTTAAAAAGGCGGAAAACAAGTTGCTTTCGGGGGAGCTGCCAGACACTGCGGAAATTACCTCAAATGCTGCGTTTCTTTGTCTTATAGGTCTTAAAGACAATGTAAGAAGCGAATCGCCTCTGTCCGTCAGGAGTCTGAAAAATGCAGGAGTGCAGACAGTTATGATCACCGGCGACGGTAAGGGAACCGCTGTCGCTGTGGCAAAAGAAGTGGGGATAATCGAGAGCGGCGGAAACGGCACTGTTCTCGAAAGCAGCGAACTGCGAGCAATGAGTGACGCACAGGTAAAAGCAATACTTCCGAGGCTTTCGGTTGTTTGCCGGGCGCTTCCTGACGACAAAAGCCGGCTTGTAAGAATAGCAAGAGAAAGCGGAAGAATAGTCGGAATGACCGGCGACGGACTAAATGACGCACCGGCGCTTAAAGCGGCGGATGTGGGATTCGTGATGGGCAGCGGTACTGAAGTTGCCAAGGAAGCCGGCGATATAATTATAAACAGCAATGACATTTCGTCGATCGAAAAAGCTGTACTGTACGGCAGGACGATTTTCAAGTCGATAAGAAAATTCATAGTTTTTCAGCTGATAATGAATCTTTCGGCGGTGGGAATAAGCCTCCTCGGTCCGTTTATAGGTTTTGAAAATCCGGTAACGGTAATTCAGATGCTCTGGATAAATCTCATCATGGATTCGCTTGCGGCAATAGCCTTTGCCGGCGAGGCACCAATGAAACGTTATCTTAAAGAGCCGCCGGTCGGAAAAGACGAAGAAGTTCTCAGCCCCGATATGGTCACACGGATTTTTGTAATGGGTGTATTCAGTGTTATGCTTTGCCTGTTTTATTACAACAGCGAAACGGCAGCCGCTCTTTTCGGGGGAAGAGAAAGCGGGCAGTTCTTGTCGGGATTTTTCGCTTTGTTTGTGTTTTCCGGAATTTTCGGAGCCTTTGTCGCCAGAAGCTGTCGCGTGAATATACTTGCGGGACTGTTTGATAATCCTGCGTTCATAACGGTTATGGCGACTGTATTTACCGCTCAGATAATAATGATATTCAGCGGCGGAGAAGTTTTCAGATGTGTTCCTTTAAGCGTTGGTCAGCTTATGTATGTGATAAAACTTGCATTTACTGTTATTCCGGCAGGCATTGTTCTTGAAATTCTGATGAAGAAAAAGCCTGACATCAAAAGAAAAACAGCTGCAGAAGCAAAATTAATTACCGGAACATCAAACCCGTAAACCGGAAAAGTCCGACATTCATTTCAGCAAATTCTGTAAACGTCTTTGACCGGAAATAATAAAACTCCGGTAACTTATCCGGACAACTAATGAAAATCATAATCAATCTGAGTGTAATGGCTCATACATTCCTAAGAAAGAAAAAAACCGGTCTGATCATAAGGATCAGATCGGTTTTCGTTTATGCCTCGTATAAATTCAATGGCACATTACGGAGTTAATGCGGAAGATTTCCGTCATTTAAGCCGAGCTTGTTTTCAGTACGGCAGAACCGCATTGAAAACGGTTACGGCTTTTAATCTCCGTGATTATTCCGGAATTATTTGGATGAAGCCTCAAGACGGCGTCTGAACTTATCAACACGTCCGCCGGCATCAACGAATTTCTGTTTTCCGGTAAAGAACGGATGGCACTTGGAGCAGATGTCAACACGGATTTCGCCGCTCTTTGTTGAACGTGTAACAAAAGTCTCTCCGCAGGCGCATATAACCTTTGTTTCTTTGTACTCGGGATGGATTGCTTCTTTCATTATACCAACTGTACACCGCAAAAATGATTCACAGGATTTTGCCTGATTAACTGTTTCTGACGGATGTACATCCTCCTTTCATTAGAGTTATCGATTCAATCCTCATGATTGTATCATAAACTTCAAAAAAAAGCAATAGAGTTAAAAGAAAATTAACATTTAAAGTAAAAATCAAAGCAAAAAACGTTTAACGACAGAATGCTATAATTCTTGACAAAAAAGATATGTTATGTTATAATAAATTAAAGTAATTAAACAATTGCTGACGGCAAATAAACGAAAGGACAATGAAAAATGAAGGCACCCAAAACCCACAATATCTACAATCCGGAAGCGGAGTGTATGCCAAGAGAGCAGTTAAGAGAACTGCAAAGCAAAAGACTTGCAGAAACGGTTAAAAGAGAGTATGAAAACGTACCTGTTTACCGCGAAAGAATGGACGCAAAGGGAATAAAACCCGGCGACATCAAATCGGTAGACGATCTTAAATATCTTCCGTTCACCAATAAAACGGATCTCAGAGACGAGTTTCCGTTCGGACTTCTCGCTGTACCGAAAAGAGAAATAGTGAGAATACAGGGGTCTTCCGGAACTACCGGAAAACCGATAGTATCAGGCTACACGGAAAACGACGTTGAAGTCTGGACTGAAATGGTTGCAAGAGCTCTTGTGGCGGCAGGAGGAACTGCGGATGATATAATTCAGGTCTGTTACGGATACGGTCTCTTTACCGGAGGTTTGGGAGCACATCAGGGAGCTACCCGTATCGGAGCGATGACTGTTCCGATGTCAAGCGGTAACACACAGCGTCAGATACTGATGATGAAGGAACTCGGCTCGACTATGCTTTGCTGTACTCCTTCATACGCTACATATCTCGGTGAAACAATAAGGGAAATGGGACTTGATCCGAAAAAGGACATCAGACTTAAGTCCGGAGTGTTCGGGGCAGAGCCATGGACCGAGGAAATGAGACAAAGACTTGAACAGCTTCTTGATATTGATGCATGCGATATTTACGGACTTACAGAAATAGCCGGTCCCGGAGTTGCTTTTGAGTGTCTTGAAAAGCGCGGAATGCATGTAAACGAAGACCATGTGATAGCTGAGATAATCGATCCCGTAACCGAAGAGCAGCTTCCTTACGGCTGTTCGGGAGAGCTTGTGTTCACGACGATAACGAAAGAGGGAATGCCTATGCTCCGTTACCGCACACATGATATATGCAAGCTGGATGCAACGCCTTGTGCCTGCGGAAGAACGACAGTCAGAATGGGACGCATCACCGGTAGAACGGACGATATGCTGGTAATACGTGGGGTAAACGTATTCCCGAGTCAGATCGAGTCTGTGCTTGTATCGGTCAAAGGAGTGGCACCTTTCTATCAGCTTGTGGTCGACAGGGTTCATTCTACCGACAGCATTGAGGTTCAGGTCGAGCTTGATGAAAAAATGTTCTCGGATACCGTTGCGGATTTTGAGAAGATCCGTAACGAAATAGGTGAAAAAATCAAATCTGTTGTAGGAATTTCGGCAAAGGTGACGCTCGTGGGTGCCAAAACTCTGCCGCGTTCGGAAGGCAAAGCAAAACGTGTTATAGACAACCGTAAGCTTTGATAAAACAGGAGCGTTGTTAATAAAGTCAGAAAGGTAATCATACAAATGAAAAAACTTTTAATCGGAAACGAAGCCGTATCGAGAGGGCTTTACGAAGGCGGAATAAACGTGGTATCAAGTTATCCGGGAACACCTTCAACTGAAATCACCGAATTTCTTTCGAAATATGATGACATTCATTCTGAATGGGCACCAAATGAAAAGGTAGCGCTTGAAGTGGCGTTCGGAGCATCGCTTGCCGGCGCAAGGAGTGCCTGTGCAATGAAGCACGTCGGACTCAACGTAGCGGCGGATCCGCTGTTTACGCTGTCTTACACGGGAGTCACCGGTGGTCTTGTTATTTGCGTGGCTGACGATCCGGCAATGCATTCGTCACAGAATGAGCAGGATTCAAGGCATTATGCGATAGCGTCCAAAATACCTATGCTTGAACCGGCGGATTCACAGGAATGTTACCGTTTCGCAAAAGAGGCATTCCGTATTTCTGAAGAATTCGATACTCCCGTACTGCTGAGACTCACAACAAGAATAGCACATTCCCAGAGTATAACGGATATTGGCGAGAGGGAAAACGCCGAAATAAAACAGTATGAGAAAAAGCCCGCAAAATACATAATGATGCCTGCATATGCGAAGGCAAAGCACCCGGTCGTCGAAGAGAGAACAAAAAAACTCATTGCCTTTTCCGAAATCTGTGATTTCAACAGGATCGAAATGGGCGGAACAGACATCGGAATTATCACCGCCGGTGACTGCTATCAGTATGTAAAAGAAGCACTTGGCGACAGTGTAAGCGTGCTTAAACTCGGAATGCTTAATCCTCTGCCGGAAAAACTCATAAGAGATTTTGCGGCAAAAGTGAAAAGGCTTGTGGTAGTTGAGGAGCTTGACGGAATTATCGAAACTCATGTACGCAGTCTCGGTCTGCCGGTCGAAGGCAAAAGTCTGTTCACACCGATAGGAGAATATAACCAGGATACTGTCAGAAAAGTTTTCAGAAGTGCGCTGAACGAAAAAGCTGATTGCGAGGTAAACGTACCGGTACGTCCTCCGATGATGTGTGCAGGATGCCCTCACCGCGGAATGTTCTACGCCTTATCAAAAAACAAAATAACGGTAATGGGCGATATCGGCTGCTATACTTTGGGAGCACAGGCGCCGCTTACCGCACTTGATTCAACGCTTTGTATGGGTGCGTCTGTGTCCGGACTTCACGGATTCAATCTTGCCGATAAAGGTCAGAGAAGAACCGCTTGTGTTATAGGCGACTCGACTTTTATACATTCCGGAATCACGGGACTTATTAATGTGGCTTATAACTCGACATCGTCAACAGTGATAGTGCTTGACAACTCAATAACCGGAATGACAGGACATCAGCAGAACCCGACAACCGGTTACAACATAAAAGGTGATCCGGCTTCAAAAGTGGATCTTGAAGCGCTTTGCAAAGCTGTCGGAATCAAACGCATAAGGGTTGTGGATCCCTACAATATAGCTGAGTGTGAAAAAGCAGTCCTTGAGGAAACTGCGAGTGATGAGGCTTCGGTTATAATATCACGCCGTCCCTGTGTTCTGCTTAAGAGTGTAAAGGCAAAGTCTCCGGTAAAAGTAGATGCGGACAAATGTAAGGGATGCAAAAAGTGCATGACACTCGGATGCCCTGCCATCTCGATAAAAAACAAAAAAGCGGTGATCGACCATACGCTTTGCGTAGGCTGCGACGTCTGCAAACAGCTCTGTGCGTTCGGGGCTATTGAAAGTGAGGACAGATAAAATGAAAACAACAAATCTGATGATAGTCGGTGTCGGGGGTCAGGGTACACTGCTGGCAAGTAAACTTCTCGGTAAACTTCTTGTGTCCGAGGGATATGATGTGAAAGTTTCCGAAGTACACGGAATGAGCCAGAGAGGCGGATCTGTGGTTACATATGTCAGATTCGGTGAAAAAGTATATTCCCCTGTAATCACCGAAGGAGAAGCGGACTATATCGTATCATTTGAGAAAATAGAGGCGGCAAGATATCTCAGCTGTCTTTCAAATAAGGGGAAAATAATAGTAAACAATCAGGAGATAGACCCTATGCCGGTAATTACCGGCGCAGCGGTATATCCGACTGACGTACTTGAAAAAGTAAAGGAATCCGGAGTTTTCGTCGACGAAATGAATGCACTTGATCTTGCCGAAAGTGCCGGAAGTGCCAAAGCAGTCAATATAGTCCTGATGGGAAGGCTTGCGAGATATCTCGGAATAGGTAGGGAGAAATGGGTGAAAGCAATAGAAGAAACCGTCCCTGCCAAAACAAAGGAAATGAATCTGAAAGCATTTGAACTCGGATACAATTACGAAATGTGAAGGAGGAAATGTGATGACAATCAAACAGATATCGGTTTTTATGGAAAATAAGCCCGGAACTATGTCAAAAGTCACGGATGCGCTCGGAAATTCCGGAATTGATGTCAGAGCGGCATCGCTTGCCGATACTCAGGATTTCGGAATCCTGCGCATGATAGTGAGCGATACTGACAAAGCAGTGAAAGCTTTGGCTGAAGCCGGTTATGTGGCATCGGTGTGCGATGTCTTCGCCGCTGAAGTACCGGACCGTCCCGGAGCTATGACGGAGCTGATGAAGAAGGTAGCCGAAACAGGACTGAATCTGGAATATATGTACGCATTTGTGTCACCGGAAACCAAAGATGCGTATATAGTTTTCAGAATCAAAGATATTGAAAGTGCGGAAAAAGCTTTAAGTGAAAAGGGAATCAAACTTATAGGAAATGCAAAATAAATGGCAGACAGAATCTAAGCGAAAAAGTCATTACCTTTCCTTAAAGGCGACTTTTCGCAGCAAGAAAGGATGGTAAATATGCCGAAAAGAGTAAAAACGGCGAGAGCGGTTACCGTTTCCGCAGTAATTCTGACGCTTTTATTTTTGCTTACACTGACTGTTCGTTTTTTGCCTGTTGAAGGTGTGAAATTTAACCCGGAAGATGATTTTTCAAACATTAAGTTGTCTTCAAGCGGAACCGTCACTGTCACCGACGAGGGAATTTTCAGGCGCCTTGAAATCACGCAGAATAAAGTTTCCGTCATTAACATAAGCGGAGAAGTTGATCTTGTAGCTTTTGAAGCGGTGGTCGCAGGCGATGTGAGTGTCAGAGTAGGAGAGGACAAAATCTACTCTGATATTAAAAATATTGAGATTTCAGATGACGGAACCTTCAGTTTTGAATTTCAACTGAATCAGATTTTCTGCAGTCAGTTCGGTAACGAAATCCCGGTCGTGTTCGGATACACTGAAAAAGATGATACGGGACTTCTTAACGTCAGAGAGTACAGTGTTAAAGTAGGAGTAATTACATACGACTACGAAAGCGGAGTTCTGTTTGCTCCGGCCGGGGCAAGTTACACCGGTACTGACGGAAAAAATAAGCCTCTCGGCAAAAATTATGTTCCGGAGGACTGCCTGATTGATGCAAACGGCAACGTCAGCATATACTATGACTCTAATACAGTAACATTTAAGCCGAATCCGGTAAAAAGCGAAGAAATTCCTGATCTCGGAAGCGGACACGGTATTCTCGAACGCGGGGACAACAGCATAACATTTAATGCAGTTGAAGGACTCGAATACGGAGTTATCCGGCTTACGGGTTCGATAGATGAAAGTTATGGACAGAATATCGACTGGATAAAAGCGGAAAGCAAAACGCTTTTTCTGAGTGATATCGAAAATGACGAGTACTATACTCTTTGGGTAAGAAAACCTGCCGGAGAGGGAACGCTTGCCGGTGCACCGATATATCTCGGCACCATTGAACCCGAAACCGATATGAGCACCCCTCAGGAGAGACTGCTTGCGGAAAAGAAAGAGGAATTAAAAGCAAAGCTGAAAGAAAAGACAGACGGTGTTATTGTAACTGCGGACCTGGTTAACGACTACATAGTAAGGATAAACAAAGTTGAATTTCTTCCGGATGAAGCGGGAACCGATCCGGATGCTTACGTCGGAAAACTGATAGAGGAAGTTACACATATATATAACACGGCAGAAAAGGAATTTGCTTTCCTTTTCCATAAATCCGAGGCAATCGAAAGCATAGAAACTCTTTTGAGCGGAAACAGAATTCCGGCAGAGTCGGCTGAATCGTATTTGAGTCAAATCGAAAATATCAGTTTTTACTACGATGAGATTACGGGTGATTCAGGCGTTTATGCAGACGCACTTACAAAGCAAATAGATGCAGTCGTTGCGCAGGCGGTTGACGAGGCAGATTTTGCAGATGAAAAACTCCGGCAGTCAGAGTCACTGAAAAACAGTGTAAAAGAAAAACTTGAAAGCGGCAAGTATTCTGCAAGTCAGTCATCCGAGATGAACGAAAAGCTTGACAATGCGCTGAGTTCGTTGCAGTCGATAGACTTCAGGGATGCCGACAGGGATGCGAAAGTTGCAGCAATTGTAGAAAATGCTCTGAAAGAGTTTGAGGAAGTAAAAATATCGAACCTCTCAAGCGGAGAACTTCCTCATTCCGGCGATCTGAGCGGCTACGACTACCCTGCGTCATTTGATAAAAGCGGAGGACTGTGGGGCAACATCATCAGTTCTCTTGGAATGCCAAGTAAGTTGTCACTGAATATAGGCTTTACACAGCGTAATGGGGATTCACCGGAAAATGCGGAAAAAGTGGGTGTTTCCGGTCAGAGTGAAGAAGAACTTAACAAAGCTGTGAGCGACAAAATATACCTGTTTTCATTCAAAGTGAATCTGACGGATGACAGTGGAACAGTTTACACCGCAGAGGACGGACAGATATTTACCGTACGAATTCTGCTTCCGGAGGAATACCGGCTTAGTAGCGGAATTCAGGTGATTTCTGAGTCTGACGGAAAAGTAAGTGTTTACAAAACAGAGAGAGAAGGAAAATACCTGGTGTTTGAAACCGGAAATCCCGGAGAATTTTCAGTAATTGCCGATAAAACGGTAAATCTTACATGGGCGCTCATAGTTATTGGCGTTCTGTTGTTGATCGAAGTAATAATCATAGTGCGTTTTTCACTCAAACTGAAAAAAGATAGGAAAGGCAGAAAACTCGTAGCTTTCTTCCCGATTCTTGCAATTGTATTTACTCCTGAGGGTATAATCCCGGCTATGGTGACTTTCGGAGGACTTGCGGTTATAGGCGGAGTAGCTTCTGTGGTACTGGTTGTTAAATCGAGAGCGAACTCAGAATCGGACACTTCTATCAACTCTGAAGCTACTGATGAACAGGAAAAAGAAAAATCAGTATCCAAGGAAAAGTTTTCAGAAAAAGATGAGATATCGGAATTTACAGCAGCAAACGAACCTGCAGAGGAGACGACAGAATCCGAAGAGCACAATCAATCGCCGGTCGAGGCCAAGATAATCGAACCTGAAATCGATGCAGCCGAGGTAAACGAACCCGCAACCGAAGAAACTGAGCCCGAAACTGAGACGACGGCTGAATTTACAGCAGCAAACGAAGCGGTAGAAGAGTCGGCAGAGATTGAAGAGCAAAGTCAACCGCCGGTCGAAGCCAAGATAATCGAACCTGAAATCGATGCAGCCGAGGTAAACGAACCCACAGCCGAAGAAACTGAGGCTACGGCTGAATTTACAGCAGTAAACGAACCGGCAGAGGAGACGACAGAATCCGAAGAGCACAATCAATCTCCGGTCGAAGCCAAGATAATCGAACCTGAAATCGATGCAGACAATGTAACCGAACCCGCAACCGAAGAAACTGAGCCCAAAACTGAGACCACGGCTGAATTTACAGCAGTGAACGAACCGGCAGAGGAGCCGGCAGAATCCGAAGAGCACAATCAACCGCCGGTCGAGGCCAAGATAATCGAACCTGAAATCGATGCAGCCGAGGTAAACGAACCCACAGCCGAAGAAACTGAGCCCGAAACTGAGACCACGGCTGAATTTATAGCAGTGAACGAACCTGCAGAGGAGACGACAGAATCCGAAGAGCAGGATGAAAACCTTGCTAAACTGACGAGAGATTCGGAAGACGAAAACGGAAAAATCGCATTCGTTCCTGTTAGTGCAGTTACTGACAATGAAAAAAGCGATAACATGGCTGAAGAGACCGAACCTGAAAAACCTGATTTGCCGGAAGAGTCCGAAAAAGAGTTTGGTTATGCCGAAGATGATGTAATTTCTCAGCCGGCAGATACTGAATATCCGAATGAAGCTATTCAAGAGTCAAGTTTGACTGTTGATGATTATTCGGCATTTGCAACTAAAACGGAACTTTCAACGGAAGACAAAACAGTAAAACCGATTGAACTCGAACAGGTTGAGGCAGCAGCTTATCGTGAAGCCGTTCGTAATGCGTCATTAGAGGACGTAGAAGAGTCGGACGCCCCTGTTGATAAACCGCAAAGGTCCGAAATAGAACCGTCTGATTGGGATGATGATGAAGGATTTTCGGCATACGATGAAACTGAACTGACAGAGAAGCCGAAAATAAAAACAGTTGCTGCGGTCATACCTCCGATATCAAATGAGACAACTGATGAATCGGAAATCCAAGATGAGGAAGCTGAGACGTCGGACAATACCGAAGAGTCAGAAGATGATTCAGGAGAAGATAAAAAAATCTTCTCGCTTGGAAACGGAAACCGCGTTTATGTAACCTATGATTACAGTTTTGAATCAAAACTGATAATGTCAAGCGAAGACGTTCAAAGAAGATATGCGCTTATCTCCGATGTTCTGATGTCTTACGGACTGAAAAAACGTGAAAGCTGGAAAAAGGACAGATATTATCTGAGGGGAACGAGTTATGCACAGATAATATTCAGAGGAAAAACGCTTTGTGTATGTCTGGCGATAGCACCTGAATCCCTTGAAGGAAGCAAGTATTATTTTGACGATGTAAGCAGTGTAAAAAAATATGAAAATGTACCTGTTTTGTTAAGGGTCCGTTCCTCACGAGGATGCAAATACGCAGTAGAACTTATCGACATGATGATGGAAAGCGCAGGAATCAGCAAAAAGCGCGAACTTTCGAAAGACTTTATACTAAGACCTTATGAAGATAAGATGCAGCTTATAGAACGCGGGCTTATACGTGTAATGATGACTGACGGAGAGGGAGAAGTTGTGGCGGCAGACTTTGAAGCGATGAAAGCTCAGAAATTTAATCTTGCTGCCGGTATGCCGCTTCTGAAAAAAGTAAGCGTAGAACAGGTCGCACAAGTACCCGATACCGAAGTTGAAAGCTTTATCGAATCTGAGGATGAGACTGAAACAGTCCTCGGCAGAAGAAAAGGAATAATCAACATTGATACTATTTCGGATGCGTTCAGTGAAGGGGAAACAGTAACCCTCAAAAAAATGATTGCTAAACAGTTAGTTCCGAAAAATGTAAATTACATTAAGGTTCTGGCAAGAGGAGTTCTTGATAAGCCCTTAACGGTAAAAGCTCATGACTTCAGTATGGACGCCGTAAAAATGATAGTAATTGTAGGCGGTAACGCAGTAAAACTTAAGTCAAAATGATTTTCACCTCTCGTGTTAAATCAAAAAACATTGATCCTAATAATAAAAAAGCCATCACGGGTTTTGTCCGTGATGGCTTTCGTTTTACCAAACATTAAAAGGATTGCTTATCGCAAACTAAAAGTTATTCAACTGATGATTACAGAAGCTCGTTTGCCCTTGAAATCGCCATGTCGATATTTGGGCAGAAATTTTCCTCGCTGATAATATCATAAAGACCGTTTCTTTTCATAATTTCAAGGGGCTGTTTGTTTATGTGTGAAATTATAAGCTTAATACCCTCGCGTTTGCATTCTTTGAATAAATTTTCAATGTTTTTTACGGCGGTACAGTCAAGAATAGGCATATTTGACGCCCGTAAAATCATAACTCTTATATCGCTGTTTTTCGGAATCTCCAGAAATTTGTCGGTTGCGGCAAAGAACATCGGTCCGTTTATTTCGTAAACTACAACTCCGCTTGGAATTTGTTTTTTGCTTTCATCCTTATCCCAGCTGCGAACAGCGGTAATGTCGGACATTTTTTTAAGGAACAGAATTGATGTAAGAATTTTCGGCTTAAACATGATTATCTCCTTGATGATGGCGGTGAAGTTGAGTCAAACGCCAAATATGAATAAAATAAAAACGCAAATGCTATTATAGCGCTTCAAAGAATTAAATTCAATGTATTTTTTTATTTTTATTAAAAATCGTTGAATAATACGAAATAACTTGTTAAGTCGATTTATTTGCTGGAATTTGACCAATAAAATTATTAAACAAGAAAAAAGACGGTAACAGAATTTCTGTCACCGTCAGTAGAATTAAACGGAAAGATTTTTAAGGTCAGTCTGAAATTTTGCGATAAGTTACTTTGCTGTTTTCAGTACAAAAACCAAGTAACAGCAGATTTTGTGAGGCAAAACAAAATTGAAGACCGACTTATCAAGGGCGATTTAAAATAATATGAAAATGCCTTGATCAAAGCTTTTCAGCAACTCTCAGTTTTGCGCTTTTCGACCTTGAATTTTTCATAATTTCGTCTTCCGACGGGATGATCGGCTTTCCGGCTGTAATCAAAGGTTTTTTTCCGCAGACACAAACGGGAAGTTTAGGGGGGCAAGTACACCCCTTTGCAAGTTTAGCAAAGGTTTGCTTTACAATTCTGTCCTCAAGGGAATGGAAGGTGATAACTGCGAGTTTTCCGCCTGGATTCAGCATTGAAGTGATATTTTCAATAGTCGGTGCAATGACTGCAAGCTCACCGTTGACTTCAATCCTGATTGCCTGAAAGGTTCTTTTTGCAGGATGTCCGGAGTCTTTTGAATAAATAGCTCCGACTGTTTTTCTTACAAGCTCGGAAAGCTGAGCTGTTGTTGCTATCGGGGAAAACTGCCTGTCTTTTACAATCTGAGCCGCAATTTTAGGCGCAAATTTTTCTTCGCCGTAATCTCTTAAAATCCGGATAAGCTCTTCCTTTGAATAACCGTTAACAACATCGTAGGCAGAAAGTGTATCATTCTGAGACATACGCATATCAAGAGGAGCATCGTGCATATAAGAAAACCCACGGACGGGATTATCGAGCTGATACGATGAAACCCCAAGATCAATAAGAGCACCGTCAATTTTTACTGACTCGAGTGCCTCTTTGATATTGCAGAAATTTGAGCATATAAAAGTAACCTTTTCACCAAATGGCAAAAGACGCTGTTTTGCGGCTGCTATAGCTTCCGGATCCCTGTCAAAGCAGTAAAGATGTCCGTTTTCCGAAAGACGGGAAGCTATGAGAAAACTATGACCGCCTCCGCCTGCCGTACAGTCGGCGTAAATGCCGTCGGGTTTTATATCAAGAGAAGAAATAACTTCCTCGGCAAGCACCGGTACATGGTGAAACTGAAATGTGGTTTCAATGTCCATACAAGTGACCTCAGCAGAATTTGTTTATATTCAGATTTTCCAGCTCTTTCAGAACGCATTCCGGAACAAAATCCGAAACATTGCCGCCGTTTTCGAAAACTATTTTTACCATTGAGGAGCTGATTATCTCGTTTTTGCCGTAGGCAGGCAGAAAAACAGTCTCTACCGAAGGTGCAAAAACCCGGTTTGTTTTCGCCATAATCATTTCATAGTCAAAATCGACTGCGTTGCGCAGTCCCTTGACAATTACCTCAATACCGTTATTTACAGCGTATTCCGAAACCAGCCCGTAACATATTTCCGCATGCACATTGCTTAGTTCACGGACGGACTCCTGAAGCATTTCGAGGCGTTTTTCTTTTGTGAACCAATATTTTTTGCTGTCGTTTGAAAAAATTCCGACAGTTACTTTGCCGAACATTCCGGCTGCACGGCGGATAAGGTCTATATGCCCGAGAGTAACGGGGTCAAAGCTTCCGCAGATCAAAGCATTCATGGCATACCTCACATAAGGTTTTCTTCGTTTATTTTTTTGTAAAGGGAAACAAAAGTTTTTCCGTAGCGGTAGCTTCTGTAAAGTGCGACGGTTTCGTTTTCAAAGTTTTTGTCTTCGTCGCTTTCGGTAATTATAACGGCATTATCCGAAAGTATTCCGGCGTCGCACACTCTTTTTAAAGCATCTCCGGCAAGCTTTGCCGCATACGGCGGATCTATAAAAATTATATCGAATTTAGTTTTTCCCGCAAGCTGGGATATTGCCGACTTATAATCGGAAGTAATGATTCTCAGTGATTCGGAAAGTTTGGTTTTTTCGGCGTTTTTCTTTATAATTGCGGCGGCGTCACGAGACGAGTCGACCGAAACCGCACTTGTTGCTCCGCGGCTTAACGCTTCAAGAGCCATCTGACCGCTTCCGGAAAAAAGATCAAGGACACGGCGTCCCTCTATGTCAAACTGTATAGCGCTGAAAACAGCTTCTTTGACCTTTTCCGAGGTCGGACGTGTAGCGTCACCCGGTAAAGTGAAAAGCCTTGTTCCCTTTGCCTTGCCGGTAATAATTCTCATCATCTGGAATTTCTCCGTTTCATATTCTGAATGTATTTATTATTGTTGTTTTCTGATTTGATTGCTTACTTTAAACTGTGTTTTGAATGTCATTGACTGCCACTCGGTTCACGAGTTATAGTTGTCTGTGTTTTTGTATGATCGGAAAGCCGTAATGTTTTGACTTTCATTTTTCAGAATTACAGACTGTTTTAAAAATCAAGCGTCAGGAATTGTTTTCACTGTCATTTGCGGAATGGTTTTCTAAGTCTTCATTTGTATCATTGTGAAAAAATCCGTAGATGTTTGAAGCGTCTTTTCTGTTAATACCTTTTACAGCAAGGAGCTCGTCATAGCTTGCGTTTTTTATTTTTGCGGCACCCTTGAAGTGGGTCAGAAGGATTTTGGCTTTTTCGCTTCCTATCCCGGGAATATCGGTGAGAACCGATTTTTTCAGAGTTTTGCGTTTGGCTGAGTGCATTCTCGAAACTGTAAAGCGGTGAATTTCTTCCTGTATTCCGTAAATGAAATTAAACAGTGAGGTGTCTTTTGCGATACTTATCTCGGCGTCCTCGGTGGTCAAAGCCCGTGTTTTATGGAAGCTGTCCTTTACCATGCCGAAAACCGGTACAGACCAGCCCTCATTTTGCAGTACTTCCTTTACCACCGAAACATGATTTTTTCCGCCGTCAAGCAGGATAAGGTCCGGGAAAACATCCTCGGTATGTTTCAGCCTCCTTGAAACTGCTTCACGCATTGAGGCGTAGTCATCCTGAATCTCCGTTGACTTTATTTTGTAGATTCTGTAATCTTTTTTGCTGAATTTACCGTCAACAACAGCGATTTTTCCTGCTGTTATGTTATCACTGCCGAAATTGGAAATATCAAAAGCCTCGATTTTCTGAGGTACGACTTCAAGACCGAGAAGAGAAGCGAGTTTAAGAGAGATTTCGTTGGATTTTTCGGAGAAAGTCCGCTGCTTTTCTGCGTACTCCTTTGCATTTTGTCTTGCCACGGCACATAGCTTTTTAGCTTCGCCGATCTGAGGAAAAATCAGTTTTACTCTGGCTTTGCATTCCTTTTCGAGGAATTCTTTCAGATCCTCGCACGGTTCGGTGTCAAGCGGAAAATCAAAAGTGATTTTTTCCGGAATATACTCACGTTTAAGATAGAAGTCACAGAGATAGGCAACGATGCTGCTTTGATCTGCAAGCTGTGACGGCGGGAAAAAGTCCGTCATTTTATCGGAAATATAGCCGTCACGCACAAAGAATACCGAAAGCGCGGAACCGAGCTGATCGCTGTAAAGAGCAATGACATCCTTTTCTTCACCCTCCGCACCTACGGCGGTCTGTTTTTCATGGCAGGCGTCAAGAGCGGCAATTCTGTCGCGGATAACAGCGGCGGTTTCAAAGTTCAGTTCTTCTGCCGCCTTTTCCATTCTGGCAGTAAGTTCTTTTTTTACTGCCCCGAATTCACCGCGCAGAAAGGCAGCGGCTTTTCTGTTGAGATTTTTGTATTCCTCGGAAGATACGCTTCCGTCACAAGGAGCGGCGCACTGACCGAGTTGTTTGTAAAGACAAGGGCGTTCCTTTCCAATATCACGAGGGAAAACTCTTGAACATGAGTGAAGACCGAAAGTTTTTTTGGCGGTTTTCATAAGGGAAAGAGCGATGCTGGTTCCGCTGTACGGACCGAAATATCTGGCACCGTCACTTGTCCTTTTTCTTGTGAATGACAGAACGGGAAATTCTTTTGAAAGAGTGATTTTCAGATACGGATAATTTCTTCCGTCTTTGAGCTTGATATTAAAGCGTGGACTGTGAAGCTTGATCAGCTTGTTTTCAAGCGCAAGTGCTTCAATGTTGGTATCTGTCAGAATGTAATCAAAATCGTTAACAAACGAAAGCATGGCAAGAGTTTTGGCGGAATGGTTTTTGAGGTCGACAAAGTACGAGGAAACCCGGTTTTTCATAGCTTTTGACTTGCCGACATATATTATTTTCCCGGCTTTGTCTTTCATTAGGTAAACACCGGGAGTGAGCGGAAGTTCAGATGCTTTTTTTCTGAGTCTGACAATTATATCATTTTTTTCTGAAGCCAAGTAAAAACCTCCTGAATGTAAGCGGAAAAGAAAAAACAAAAGCAGAACGCCGTTATGGCGACCTGCTTTTCCGTTTTGATTTTACGGGTGCGCAGAAACGGCTTGCAATCAACCGAGAAAGTCCGGATGCGCACGGCTGAAATCAGTCAGAAAAACCCTTTTCGATGAGCTCAGCGAGTTTATTTACTGCCTCTTCGGCATCGGATCCCTCAGCGGTAAGAATAATATTCATATCTTTTTTCGCTCCGAGAGAAATCACACCGAGCAAACTTTTGGCATTTGCCTTGCGGTCCTCGGTTTCTATCCAAATAGAACTTTTGAAAGAATTAGCTATCTGAACGAGCTGCGGAGCATTGGAAGCGTTAAGTCCCATAGTGTTTGTTATAGTAATCTCACGTGTCATAGTATACCTCCGTGCGCCAATATGGCAATATAGTACTATTTCAATAATATTATATCAAACAACTCGGTAAAAATCAAGTAATTTACCGAAAAAATAAAAAATTGTATCAATTGTATAAAACATCAATCTATGTAGATATTTATTTATAAGTTATGTGAAATCACGACAGCATTAATTATCCGATTCAGGACAAAATACCTGTATTTTTGCAAAAAAATGCAAAATAAGGAAAGTTGTTTCAATTTTAAGAAAAAAGTCAGGTGAGGTTTTTTAATAAATGCGGAAAGACAACAGCAAAACAAGCTTCTTTTCCCAACGAAAAGCTGTAAGAAAAAACACTTGACAAAACCGTACTAAAAGAGTATAATGAACTTAATGGCTGAGAAACGGAAGAGTAAGACGGTAAAAGCGCAGCAGAGAGTGGGGAAAGGTGAAAGCCCATACGAAATAACGTCTGAATGTCGCCGCCGAGCCGGTATCCGGGAGGATACCCGTATGTCTGCGTTAAAGAGTTTGAGTGCACCGACTGAGTCGGTGAATTCGGGTGGTAACACGGCGTCCGGTCGTCCCGTATATGGGGCGGCTTTATTTTTTTGCCGGAAGTTGTTCTACGCAGTTCGGACAATGACATTTGGTTGCTTCCATATTGCTTAAATCTATGACGGTGCCGCAAATACTATGTCAAACTTTACACCTTTACACGGCATAATCCTTTTAACCATTCATTTTTTGACGTCTGTTTAAACTTTATTTTACAATCTGCAATTCAAAAATCTCTTAAAATATACGATAATTCAGGAAAGGAAAACATAATGAGAAAAGAACTTCCCAAGACTTATTCTCCGGCTGATACAGAAGACAGGCTGTATTCACTATGGTGTGAAAAAGGTTATTTTACGCCGGATACCAAAAACGATATAAAAAAGGGTAAAAAACCTTTTACGATAGTCATTCCTCCGCCGAACGTTACCGGACAGCTCCATATGGGACACGCACTTGACGAAACTCTTCAGGACATTCTGATAAGATATAAAAGAATGCAGGGATATTCTGCGCTCTGGGTTCCGGGAACAGACCATGCCGGTATTGCCACTCAGATAAAAGTTGAGGAAAATTTAAGGGTAAACGAAGGGCTGACAAGATATGATCTCGGAAGAGAAAAATTCACCGAGAGAGTGTGGGACTGGAAGAATAAGTACGGTGCGAGAATAATAAGCCAGCTGAAAAAACTCGGCGCATCCTGCGACTGGACAAGAGAACGGTTTACCATGGACGAAGGATGTTCCAAAGCTGTTCGTGAGGTGTTTGTAAACCTGTACGAAAAAGGCCTTATTTACAGAGGAAACAGGATAATCAACTGGTGTCCGCACTGTATAACCGCTCTTTCCGATGCGGAAGTCGAATATCAGGAGCAGGACGGATATTTCTGGCACATCAGATATCAGGTAAAAGACAGTGACCGCTATATCGTGGTGGCAACAACCCGTCCGGAAACCATGCTCGGCGACACTGCGGTTGCGGTTCATCCGGAGGACGAAAGATACAGAGAGCTTGTAGGCAAAACCCTGATACTCCCGCTTGTTAACAGGGAGATACCGGTTATTGCGGATGAATATGTTGACAGAGAGTTCGGTACCGGATGCGTAAAGATAACTCCGGCGCACGACCCGAACGACTTTGAAGTGGGAAAACGTCACGGTCTTGCTCAGATAAAAGTGCTAACTGATGACGCAAAAATAAGCTACGAGTGCAAATATAAAGGTCTTGACAGATACGAGGCAAGAAAAGCCATGGTAAAAGACCTTGAAGAAGGCGGCTATCTTGTAAAAACCGAGCCGCATAAGCATAATGTCGGAACCTGCTACCGCTGCAAGACAACGGTGGAACCGATCACATCCGACCAGTGGTTTGTAAAGATGAAGCCTCTTGCCGAACCTGCTCTTGAGGTTGTTAAAAACAGAACGGTAAAATTTGAGCCGGACAGATTTTCAAAGATTTACACAAACTGGATGGAAAACGTTCTTGACTGGTGTATTTCAAGACAGCTGTGGTGGGGACACAGAATACCGGCGTTTTACTGCGAAAAATGCGGCGAAATGACGGTGTCGAAAGAGGATATCACGGTTTGTCCGAAATGCGGCGGCAAGGTAAAACAGGACAGCGATGTTCTTGACACTTGGTTTTCATCTGCACTCTGGCCCTTTTCGACGCTTGGATGGCCGGAAAAAACGGAAGATCTGGGATATTATTACCCCACAAGCGTGCTTGTAACCGGATACGATATAATCTTTTTCTGGGTTGCCCGTATGATATTTTCCGGTATGGAGCATATGAAAAAAGAACCGTTTGGCACGGTGTTCATTCACGGTCTGGTAAGGGATGCCCAGGGCAGAAAGATGTCAAAATCTCTCGGCAACGGAATCGATCCTCTCGAAATTATCGATAAATACGGGGCGGACGCACTTCGCTTTGCGCTTGCGACCGGAAACTCGCCCGGAAACGACATGAGATTTTCCGACGAAAAAATAGAGTCTGCGAGAAACTTCAATAATAAGATCTGGAACGCAGCGAGATTCGTAATGATGAAGCTCGATGAAGATATATCCTTCGGACTTCCCGATGAAAATGATCTCGAACTTGAAGACAAATGGATCGTTTCAAAATTCAACAGACTCACAAAAGAAGTAAGTGAAAATCTCGATAAATACGAACTCGGAGTGGCGCTGGCCAAACTTTACGACTTTATTTGGGATGTATTCTGTGACTGGTATATAGAGCTTGTAAAACAGAGGCTCGGCAATGGCGATAAAACTGCAATGAAAGTTATATCGTATGTTTTCAGTTGTACAATGCAGCTGCTTCATCCGTTTATGCCGTTTATCACAGAAGAAATCTGGCAGACCTTGCCGCACGATGGAGAAAGCATAGTTATAAGCAGTTATCCGACTTATGACAGCAGACTGAATTTTGAGGCGGAAGAAGCAAGACTTGAAAAGATAATAACTGCAATAAAAGCAGTAAGAAACCGCAGAGCGGAAATGAATGTTCCGCCGTCCCAGAAAGCGAAAATGTTGATTGTAACCGCACAAAGGGACGTTTTCAGTGAAAAAAGCAAAGACTTTTTCCTGCGCCTTGCTTCGGCAAGTGAGGTAGAGACATCGGAAAGCGGAGAGCTTGTAAATTCTGTCCGTATAGTAACCGATGGAGCAGTTATATTCATACCGCTTTCGGAAATAGTCGACACCGAAAAGGAAAAGACAAGACTGAACGCAGAACTAAAAAAACTCGACGTAGAGATAGCGAGACTAAGCGCAAAACTTTCAAATGAAGGATTTGTTTCAAAAGCACCTGCGGCCGTCGTGGGAGCGGAAAAAGAAAAACTGAAAAAGTATACCGAAATGAAGGAAAAAACCGAGGCGGCTCTCAGGGCACTTTGATTCTGTTTACAAAGCAGTTAACAAGATTCGTAACAATTAAAAAAACAAGATCAAATACTGAATTGATCTTGTTTTTTTGTTTTGCCGGCAATTTGTCCGGCAGTTTTCAGTGAATTAAAACAACAGTTTTTTTCACCGAATCAAGCTTTGCTTTAACTCTGCAATGAAACAGTTTGAATGGATATGGAAATTTTCTGAACTTAAAGCTACGGTTGGATTCAGCTCATTGTTATAATAGCGGTTCTTTTGAAACTCAGTCATTTCGTCGCTTTCTCTGAAACAGATTTCACCGTACAGGATAAAAGCAATACCGATAATTGCACATAGCGTTCCTACTAAAATGTCAAGAAAACTGAATGTTGACACGGTAAAAAATCTGACTATGCCGTTTATGAGAGAGTGAACGATAAACAGAAAAGTAGCCAAAATCATAGTTTTTCTGAAAGCGTTCGAGCGTCCTGCTTCAATTCTTTCGTCGTAAAACATATTATTCCTCCCAGAAAAGTTCATCGAGTGTGCTTCCAAGCACATGGCAAATTCTCAGGCACAGAGCAAGAGTGGGATTATATTCTCCGTTTTCTATCATGTTGATAGTCTGGCGTGCAACCCCGACTTTTTTGGCGAGCTCTTCCTGAGAAAGGCGGAGGAGTAATCTTTTTTGTCTTAATTTATCTTTCATATTACTTCCCCCCCTGAGTTGTTTTTGTGACTTAATTATATGACATATTTTTGTGAATGTCAAGTATATTTGACAAAATACAGTTGAAAGCCCGGATTTGAAACCCAATACGGAAAACAAGCATTCAGAGGCAAGCCGGATAACAGTACGGAAAAAGTGAGCACATTTGACCTTGGATATCATAAAAACAAATATTCACGAATAGAATGTTTCAGATAAAGAATAGGAAGGTGCTCGTTTTGCAGGCAGAAGCTAAAATAAACGAATTCAGACTGAGAAAGCGTTATCTGACGCTGCTTGTATTTTTCGGTCTTTGCTTTTCGGTGCTTATGTGCCGTCTTTTCGTGTTACAGGTGCTTATGCATTCCGAATACAGCGAAAAAGCGAAAGACAATATCGAATCGGAAACAACTCTCAAAGCAGGCAGAGGTGTTATATACGACCGGAATATGGTGCCGCTGACATCAAACATTACAACATACAGGATATTTGTTTCTCCGAGAGATGTTCAGGGTGAAGAGGAAGCGGAAGTGATAGCGTCAGGGCTTTCAGAAATTCTTGACGTTGACTATGAAACTGCGCTCAGCGGTATAAAAAACAACAAAACGAGAGACCGTACTATCAAGAAAAACGCAACTGAAGAACAACAGAAAGCGGTGCTTGAATTTGTGATAGAAAAGAATCTTTCGCACTGTGTTCACAGCGAAGCGGTTACTTCCAGATATTATCCGTTCGGCGAGCTTGCAGCGCACGTAATCGGATTTGTCGGTACCGACGGCGGGCTGCTCGGTATTGAATCATACTACGACAGTTATCTTAAAGGTCAGGACGGTGTTTATATAACGCAGAAAAACGCCTCCGGTGAGCGTTTGCCCGATTCAAAGGACACATACATAAAAGCGGTTGACGGAGCTGATGTTATACTGACGATAGATATAACCGTACAGGCACTTCTCGAATCAAGACTCAAAGAGGCGTACCACGACTCAAACGCACAGAACAGGGTAACGGGTGTAGTTACCGATCCGGAGACAGGCGAGATACTGGCGATGGCAACATACCCTTCTTTTGATCTCAATAATCCGTATCAGCTTAATGATTTTTATTTAGCAAAACTTGCAGACAGCGGGCTAATGCCGGGAACTGAGGAATATACAGCCAAACGCAATGAGTTACTTTATGAAATGTGGAACAACAAAGCCGTTTCAACACTTTATGAACCCGGTTCAACATTCAAAATTCTGACCACAAGTATAGCATTACAGGAAAAAGTAACGACTGTAAACGAAGGATTTTTTTGCAGCGGTTCACTGAAAGTTGACGGATACGGAACTCCCATAAGATGCCATAAACGTGAAGGACACGGAAGCCTTAATTTTGCGGAGGCGCTCCAAAAGTCCTGTAACCCGACCATGATAAAACTTGCGCAGCGTGTAGGAAATACAAAATTCATGGAGTATTTCCGTAATCTCGGTTATACCGGTAAAACCGGAATTGATCTGCCCGGTGAAGCGCTTGGAATATTTCATGCTGAGGAAAACTTCAACAACGTTGAACTTTCGGTGTATTCGTTCGGTCAGACATTCAAAACGACACCTTTGCAACAGATAACAGCGATATCTGCGGTTGCAAACGGCGGGGATGTCTTAAAACCATTTATAGTCAG
Organism: uncultured Clostridia bacterium; assembly: GCA_944391815.1. Classification (GTDB taxonomy): domain Bacteria; phylum Bacillota; class Clostridia; order Oscillospirales; family CAG-272; genus SIG673. The sequence continues at coordinate 35,269 of CALXUV010000028.1, forward strand.
AGAAATAAGAGAAAAAAGCGGCGAAACAGTCTACTCAGGGACGGTAAAAGTCCGGAAAAAAGTTTTCGATGAGGAGATTTGTCAGACGATAAGTCAGATACTTATAGACGGAGTTGACGGTGACGGAGGCGCAAAAAATGCCGCAGTTGCAGGTTATGACATAGCGGCAAAGACGGGAACTTCACAGGTGCGTGATATAAGGGATGAAAACGGAAATTCATATCTCTACGTCGGTTCGTGTGTCGGATATTCACTTTCTGATGAAGCGTCAGTTGCGGTAATAATAGTGGTGGATCAGCCGAAATGTCAGAATTATTACGGAAGCACGGTTGCGGCTCCGTACGTCGGATCTTTTTTTGAAGATGTGTTGCCTTATCTCGGAGTTGAACCCGAATATACAGAGGAAGAAGAAGCAAAACTGAACGCAACTGTCGGAAATTATATAGATATGACTGTGAATGAGACAAAAAATGCTGTAAATAAACTCGGATTGAAAGTTACCGTAATCGGAACAGGAGAAAAGGTAGTGTCACAGATGCCTGAAGCCGGTAGCAAAATAAGTAAAACAGGCGGAACAGTCATAATTTATACAGGCGGGGAAACTGAAAAAACAGGTGAAGTTCCGAAAGTCGAGGGCAAAATTGCAACGGAAGCGATACGGGATCTTATAAATGCCGGATATAACGTAAAAATCGAAGGAGTGACTGATTACGAAAAGGGAGTCGGAGCAACAGTAATAAAACAGGATATAGTAGGAAAAGGAATTGAAAAAGGCACGGTTATAACAATCCGGCTACGATATCTTGATGTAAAAGAGTGATGATTTTCAAGGAAAAAGTTATATCTGTCTTGTTTTCGCGGTGTTATTATTCAATATAATTTTTTGTGAAATTAAAATGATTATTTAACGTAATAAACTGTTTGCATTTGATTGCGGATTAATATTTGGTGTTACGATTGCAAAAACATCAGAAAAGTTCGATTTCAGTTTAACCCCATAATGATTTGCCTGACCGCAGTATCAAATGTCGGTCAGGTGTCCGAGTCGGTCAAAAAACAGAGAGGAAAATTTATCGATATGTACAATTTATTTGAGTTGCTTGAAGGAATTGAATACCGTTTAAGTAAGTACAGAAACGAAAAAATATATGTTACCGGAGTGGTTCATGACAGCAGGGAGGTTTTGCCCGGAAATATATTTATCTGTTTGAAGGGGAAAAAACGTGACGGATTCAGTTTTATCAGGGAAGCCGAAAAAAGAGGCGTTAGAGTTATTATTTGTGAAAATACATATAATTACAAGCTGAAAAATGCTGTATTTGTGACTGTTAAGGATGCTCGCAAAGCTTACTCAAAAATATTATCCAATATGTACGGGAATCCTGCCGGAAAGCTGAAAATGGTGGCTGTAACCGGAACTAACGGTAAAACCACGGTTTGTCAGATGATAGCGTCAGGGCTTAATGCCGCAGGAAAAAAATGTGCGGTGATAGGGACCTTGGGAGCTGAATTTGAGGGTAGAAAAACCGACACCGAAACACTTACAACCCCCGATCCGGAACTTCTTTACAAACTTCTTAAAGAATATTCCGATTGTGGTGCCGAGTATGTTGTGATGGAGGCTTCAAGCCACTCAATTCAGCTCGGTAAACTCGAAGGGATAAACTTTGTTTGCGGAGCGATTACAAACCTGACCCCCGAACATCTTGATTTCCACGGAAATATGGATGAATATTACCGTGCAAAGAAAAAACTGTTTGAAAAATGCCTTACCGGAGTGTTTTTAACAGACGATCAGTATACTGAAAAGATGTACGGAGAATCGGAGTGCAAAGAAAAAATTCGCTGTTCCGTCAGGAACTCCGGAGCCGACTATTATTGCAGTGAAATTGAGTGCTCTCTTGCTAACGGTTGCAGGGCGGTTGTTGATCACTCTGGAAGAAAAATTACCTATCTTTCGCCCGTTCCGGCAGAATTTACTGCTTCTAATATTTTGCTTGCCGCTGCTGTTCTTGATGTGCTCGGTATAGATCCGGAAGATGCAGTCCGGGGAATTGCCGGTCTTAAAAATGTACCCGGCAGAATGGAAAAAATCAGTGCAGACAGAAATTTTGATGTTTATATAGACTTTGCGCACACACCTGACGCACTTGAAAAACTGCTGTCAAGTATATCTCATCTGAAAAAGAAAGGTCAGCGAGTTGTGACTTTGTTCGGATGCGGCGGAGACAGAGATAAGTCAAAGCGGCAGCTGATGGGTAAGGTGGCTTCAATGCTTTCTGACTTTGTAATAATCACTTCGGATAACAGCAGAACCGAAAAAACTTCTGATATTATAAAAGAGATAGAAAAAGGCGTTGACAAATCAAAACCATACCTTGTAATTGAAAACAGGGAAAAGGCGATAGAATATGCGATATCAAGTGCGGCTGATGGCGACATTATAATGCTGTGAGGAAAAGGTCATGAAAATTATGAAATTGACAGTAGGGGAAAACACGAGTTTTCAGAAAAGGAAATAGTCAGCCGTCTTCTCAAAAACCGGAAATAAAAACGCAAACCCTATCGGCTGAAAGTTTTTTCGGGAGGATGATACTTTGTTTAAAAGAACTGTATCTGAAATTGTCGGGGTGACAGGCGGACACGCCGAAAATATAAATTTAAACGAAAAAATCACTGTGTTTGTTTCAAATGATATCGAAACAGTAAAAAATTGCTGTTATGTTTCAATTAACGGACAAAAACACAAAGGAAACGAATTTGCCGGAAGTGCGATAAAGCGCGGAGCTTCGCTTATAATGACGGAAGAAACTCCAGGTAACGGACTTCCTGCCGTTATCGTCGGAAATTCAGTCAAATCGCTTTGTGATGTTGCCGCATATTACAGACAGAAAGAACTCAGTTACGTGATTGCAGTAACCGGCAGCGTAGGAAAAACCACCACAAAGGAACTTTGCTACAACATACTCAGCCAAAGCCGTACTGTACATAAAACCGTCGGAAACAAAAACAGCGTAATAGGCTTGCCGCTTTCGGTACTCGGCAACACAGAATGCGATACGGCAGTGCTTGAAGCCGGAATCAGCGAAAAAGGTGAGATGACTGAATTAAGCAGAGTAGCAAAACCTGATGTAGCGGTAGTGACTTCGGTAAGTGCAGCTCATACCGAGACGCTTGGAGACCTTGCCGATATAGCAAAAGAAAAAATGAAAATAACTGAATATATGCCAAAGGGCGGAAAAGTTATTTTGCCGGCGGGAAATCCTTTGCTTAAAGACTATTACGGCGGAGCGCTTACAGTTTCACTTTGCGGATGTGAAAGCGATTATTCGGCAGCCGACATTCGTTTCGATAAGAACGGAAGCTATTTCAGTCTTATGAAAAAAGGAAGAAAAGTAATTGACAATCTATTTGTCCCGATAATAGGAAAGCACGCCTGTTTTGATGCCGTGGCCGCCATAGCCGCCTGCGATTTATCCGGAAGCAGTGAAAAAGATATAAGAGAAGGGCTTGCGCTGTATAAAAGCGACGGCATAAGGCAAAATATAACTGTAATTGACGGAGTAACGGTAATTGAGGATTTTTACAATATGAGTCCGCTTTCCGCTTCTTCGGCACTTGAAGCGTTCAGGCAGATTTCTGAAATTTACGGCAAAAAAAAGAGGATAGTAATGTTCGGCGATATGCTTGAACTTGGTTCGATAAGCAAAGAACAGCACAGGAAGTTAGGTAAAAAAGTTGTTTTGGCCGGTGCTGACGTGCTTATCACTATCGGGGAAAACAGCTATTACATTTCTGACGAGGCGAAAAAATCAGGAATGAAAAAAGACTGTGTTTATCATTTCTGGCCGTGTGAAAGAGCCGAGGCGGGAAAACTACTTGGTAATATTTCTGACGGCGATAGTCTGGTTTTAATAAAAGGAAGCCGCGGTATGAGAATGGAGGAGTTTCCTGATTATCTGAAAAAAAGTTGATAATTGCGGAAAAACATATAATAATGGATAAAATAATGCTATATGCAACAATATTTGCAGTATCTTTCATGGTTACGGTATTGTCTGTAAAATTACTTCTGCCGGTGCTGAGAAGGTTGAAAATGGGACAGAAAATACTTGAGATCGGACCGTCCTGGCATCTGTCCAAACAGGGAACCCCCACTATGGGTGGAATTGCTTTTCCGCTTTCTCTTGCCGCGTCAGCCGCAATATACGCACTGTTTTCGGATCAGGGTGACTTCGCATATTTTTTTGCCACGTTTGCCTATATTGTTTCGGGAGCAATTATTGGTTTTACAGACGATTCTGTAAAAATGAGAAAAAAGCAGAACGAGGGACTCAGTGCCTCATCAAAACTGTTTTTACAGCTTGTTTTCGCGTCTCTGTATACTGCGTTTTGTGTCGCAAAAGGCTTTCTTTCGACAGAAATTTATATACCGTTTGCAAAAATCTCCTTTGATCCGGGCAGAGTTTATTATCTGTTTGCCATTTTAATGCTTACGGGAATATCGAACGCCGTCAATTTTACCGACGGTCTTGACGGACTTTGTTCCTCGGTAACAGCCGCGGCCGCTGTTTTCTTTGCTTTGATTTCTTTCGGTATCGGTGATTTTGAAAATATATTCTTTTCACTTGCAGTCTGCGGTATATGTCTTGGATTTCTTATCTATAATTTTCATCCGGCGAAAATATTTATGGGCGATACAGGTTCTCTTTTTCTCGGATCTGCGATCGGAGCGATTGCCCTCGGCAGCGGGAAAAATACGATTGTGTTTATAATCGGAGTTATTTATATAGCCGAAGCACTGAGCGTTATACTTCAGGTGATATATTTTAAACTTACAAAGAAAAGACTTTTTCTTATGGCTCCGCTGCATCACCATTTTGAGAAAAAAGGATTTGGTGAAGTGAAGATTGTATTTATGTTTACGGCAGTGACGGTGTTATGCGGTATACTTTCTTATCTTTGGGGATAAATAATATTTTCGTGTAGAATTGAATTTCCGTCAGATAAGGTAAGTAATTCAAAACCGGGTAAGCATGCAATTTTTTTACGTTATCTCCCGATAGCTCAGAGCATAATTTGTTCGTCCTTCCTCAGAGATTTTCAAAACTAAGGTAGCAACTTGATTATTTCCGCTCTCGACTTGACTGAATGAAAAAGATGGGAGATTTCCGAAGTCATAGCCGGTTTCTTAGCTGACCGATTACGGAAAATAGTTAAAACAGGTTAAGGAGAAGGTTAATCAGAGGAACAGTATGAAAAGACAAAGAATTGAATTTACTTTAAAAGGAATAGATAAAACGATGACAGCAGTAATTCTGCTTTTGCTGTTTTACGGGTCTGTTATGGTTTTCTCCGCCAGCGCTCCATACGCTGAAAGCACATACGGGGACAGTTTGTACTATGTGAAACGCCAGATATTCTGGGCGGCAATCGGACTTACCGGAATGTTTGCAAGCGCAGCGCTTCCGCCTGAAATACACAGAAAATACACTTCGGTTATAGGTTTTTCGATAGCGGCGGTACTTCTTGTCATAGTTCTTTTTACCGGCGGAGCAATAAAACGCTGGATCAATATCGGATTTTTCAGCATACAGCCTTCTGAACTTATGAAGCCGATGCTGATACTGATGATGGCAAAATATATGGAATATGCTCAGAATTACATAAAGCGTAACGGAATATACAAAAGCGGCGGACTGCTCGGAAGAATAGCAGACAAGCGTTCTTTTATGCGGGCTTCGATGTACGGTGTGTTTATTCCGACACTTATAGTTTTCAGCGTGTGTGTACTGATAATGCTTGAAAATCATTTTTCCGGGACGCTTATAACATTCTGCATCGGAGCGATAGTTATATTTTCCGGCGGAGCTATGCTCAGGTGGTTTGTCGGAGCGGCGGCTGTGCTCTGTTCCGCTGTATTTGCCGTTCTGTTCGGCACCGACTATGCAAGTGAAAGAATCGACATCTGGCTCCATCCGGAAAACTTTTCGGTGACTGACGAGACATGGCAGATAACTCAGGGACTTATTGCAGTCGGCTCGGGCGGAATATTCGGCAGGGGACTCGGCAACGGACTGCAAAAGCATCTTTATGTTTCCGCACCTCACAACGACTTTATATTTTCGATAGTATGCGAGGAACTCGGACTTATCGGTGCGGCGGCAGTTATTGGACTGTTTTTTATGTTTGTGAAAAGAGCACTTCAGTTGGCAATGCGATGCGAAACGCTGTTTATGTCGCTTGTTGCGGTGGGAATAGCCGGACATGTGGGACTTCAGGCTTTCCTTAACATTGCAGTTGTTACGGCTACAATACCGAACACAGGAGTTACGCTTCCGTTTTTCAGTTACGGAGGCTCAGCACTTGTGGTGTTGCTGTGTGAGTCCGGAATACTTTTATCGGTAACAAAAAATAAAACTAAAAGCGAAAGGGAGAGGCAAGTTTGAGAGTTATAATGAGCGGCGGAGGAACCGCAGGGCATATCAATCCCGCAATTGCCATAGCGGAGAAGATAAAGGAGATGGAGCCTGACTCGGAAATACTTTTTGTCGGTGGAAAAAACGGTATGGAGAACAAACTTGTCCCGATGGCAGGTTATCCGATCTGGAATATTGAGGTATCGGGGTTAAGGAGAAAGCTTACATTTGAGAATTTTAAGGTGCTTGTCAAAACTTACCGTGCGATCAGAGCGTCTGAAAAAATAATCGAAAAATTCTCCCCCGACGCCGTTATCGGAACCGGCGGTTACGTATGTTTTCCGGTAGTTTATGCGGCAGCACGTATGGGTATATACACTGCTCTTCATGAGTCAAACGCCTCACCCGGACTTGCGGTAAAAAAGCTGAAAAAAAGAGCTGACAGAATATTTGTCAGTTTTTCAGAATGTATAAGCAAACTCGGATGTTCTGAAAAGTGTATTACTACCGGAACCCCTCTCAAAAGCGGTTTTGATATATCGGACAGGGATAAAGTCAGGGAAGAAATCGGTCTGACCGGAAAATACAGATATCTTGTAGTCAGTTTTGGCGGAAGTCTCGGAGCCGCAACAATAAACAGGTGTGCAATTGAAATCATGGAGAAGATAACATCTGTAAGAAGTGATGTACTGCACCTTCATTCCTGCGGAAAAAATGCCGGGAAAGATTTTTTTGAAGAACTCCGCAAGAGAAAACTTGATAAATGTCCGAATATAAAAGTAAGTGAATATATCTACGATATGCCAAAGGTCCTTAAAGCCGCTGACGTTGCAATATGCAGGAGCGGAGCAACGACTCTTGCCGAAATATCAGCAGCGGGGCTGCCTTCGATACTGATTCCATCGCCGAATGTAACCGACAATCATCAGTATAAAAATGCCAGGGCATTTTCCGATGCCGGCGCTGCGCTGCTTTCCGACGAAACAAAAAGCGGAGAAATCGAAAAAGTGCCGGAATATCTCGGAAAACTGCTTTGCGATAAAGAATTAAGGGAGAAAATGGCGGCAAACGCACTTTCGCTCTCAAACAAAGACGCCGCGGAAAAAATCGCCGATATCGTCATAAATGATCTTAGCAGAATATAACCGTAGTTAACAGCAGTGGATTAAAACGTTCTTACACGTTATACTCAGCATCGTTTAGCGTAAGAGTTCTGATAAATTTGAATTTTCGTTGAGTTTGAAACAGAATAATGAAAAGGCTTACCTCTTCACTGGCGTAAAAACAAAGAAAGGTAAGCCTTTTGAATTCGTTTAAAAGATTGGATGTCAAAATTTTATGTGTGTTTTTCAGTGTTAAGCGATCTTTATTGCTTGATTGTTTATCGTAATATCTTGTGGAACTATCAGTTGTTGGCAAAATAACTTTAATGATCGATTATTCACTGTTTTGTTTAAGTTCCTTGGGTTAAACCGTTCTTTTCCGAAACACCGTCATATACTCAGACTGAATACACCAAAACAGTTTTTGGTGACACTTTATCTGCATTTATCCGAGAGGAATAAAAGAATTAAGCATAATCAGTACAAATGCAAGAATAATGAAGATAATAGTTATCGGGTTGGCAAAATAAACAGCTTTTGAAGTCATACCGCAGTCGTTTCTTTTAAGCCTGAACTGTTTTTTGTTCAGAACGAACTCGAAAATCAAAGTCAGTATGCCGGCAAAAATAAATGCGAACACAATCATTGACAAAAGTCCGTTCAGAAGAAGCGCAATCGGCTCGCCTTCCAATATTGTCCCGTCTTCCGTGGTAATGAACGAGTAGACGACGGAAGTCAGAAAAGAAAATCCGTTAAGACAGAAGTGAGCAAATATTGAAGGCAGAATGGACTGAGCTTTGATGTCCACAAAACCGAGTATGACACCGAACGCCGCGGCAAAAAACATCTGCTGATGGTTGAGATGGAAAACACCGAAAAGTATACCCGAGACGACAGCGGCATACCAGCTTCCGAACTTCATCAGACCGGTCATGATAAAACCGCGGAACAGTATCTCTTCAAAAATAGGAGCGCAGATTACAACGATGAAAAAATAAGCGATAAATTCCGGCAAAGATTGCGGAGCCATGCCTTCGGAGTTATTGACATAAATTCCGAGTGCCTCTAAAATCATGAAGAAGAAACTGAAAACGAAAGATACTATATACACCGCAGCCATTGAGATGATTGTCCAGCGTAACACATAAGAAAATCTGACTTTCGGTTTTACGAAAAACTCTTTTGTTTTTGTTTTCAAGTTGATTTTTGCGACAAGAAAAATAATCGGGAAGAAAACAAGATACTGAACAAACATCATCAGATAGTTAAGAAAATCGTAAATGCTCTCGTCGAACAGGTAGAGGTTAAAGCTTACAAGGAAAACAGAGCCGTAAGTAAGTGCTATAAGCAGAATAAGCAAACCCGAAACAAGCCCTGACATCCAGAACAGCTTCTTTGATGCAAGCTTGCCGAGGATATTTCTTTCGAAGTTTATGCGTCCGTAGTACATAGCGGGCGGTTCGTTTTCAAGTGGCATTCTGCCTTTGAAAAGTTCGGGATTTTCGCTGTCAATTTCCGAAAAAAGAGATTTGTTTTCGGAAAAAGGATTTGTTTTCTTTACGTCTTTTTCTTTATTGTCAGCAAATCCGGAGCCTTCATTCTGAAAATTCATCTGTTGACCTTCCTTTCCTGAAAGTATAGGCAGTGAGTTTTTGAGAAAATTATCGTTTTTTTCCGATAACAGAACATTTTTACTTTATCACATAACGGTTTTGATTTAAAGTGGCTGTGATACCTTTGCGTAAACGGCAGAAAACAGCTGAAACCGTACTTGCCTTTCTAAAACAAATGAAGTCGGAAATCAGACGGTTGGTTTCGGCAGATAGGCAAGGAGTGTTTTCAGTTTATTGTGTTTTATACTCTGGATAAGGTGAGGAAGCTCGTTTTCAAATACCTTGGTGTGATATTCCATGTTTTCCGAAGGAAGTCTTGAAAAAGCTGACGACAGAATTTTCTGGAGTTCTTCCGGCGTGTAATCCTCAAGAAGCGCTTCTGCGTTGCGGACGTCATCCTCGCTGAGAAGAACGTGAGTATTTCCGGGCATCAGGAACTGACAGATTATTGCGCATCTGAGTACCGGGATATAAAGGTTGCCGATATTGCTTTCCATTTCATTTGCTCTCATCATTTCAAATCCGATGAGAGTTTTGACTTCTTCGCTGTCGTAGCACCTGCAAAACAGATTTTCCGCAAGGAGGTTGGTCAGGTATTTTTTCAGCCTTACGACTCCGGAACCTCTGGGATTCAATGCGGTTTTGTATCTCGGAATGACGGGGTTTCTGTGGGCGCCGAATCTGATGCTGTAAGTTTTTGAGAAAGCACGGATATCCTCGTCAAGAGCTTTGTTGTAATCCTCGCTCCCGCCGGGAAGTCTGTTCTGCTTGTTTTTGAACATAAGCGCAGTACAGTCAGCCATTACACGTTTAAGAGAAGCTCCTCCGGAATCGTAAAGGAATTTCACGGTTTTTTCCTTTACTTCTTCAAGTGCTTTTTCGGGGTTTTTGAGAGAAATGAGATAAGCGTCAATATTGTAAAGAAGTGAAGAAAGCAGCTCGTTTGCCTTGTCATTTGAAAGTGAAGAGCTTTTGCCCTCGGTGAATTCGTCAATGACAAATGCAAGCCCGTCAAAGATTTTGGATTTAAGAGCTGTTTCCTCGTTTTCGTCAATAACGCCGATTCGTACGGCTTCGCGAAGCAAGGAAAGCGTATAATCAGTGCTGCTTGCTTTGAATCTGCTTGTTATGTCACTGATGTTCTTGTAGTTTTGTAACTGGTTCATTTTGTTCCTTTCGTGTTGGGGCAGACCGACAATGGAAATGCTGGTACATTACTTTGTACTGCGGTTGTAGAATGCGATAAATTCATCAAATGCGACAGACGAATAAATACGGGAGACGTCACCGCCCGCATCATTTTCAAAGACGTCCTTCAGAAAAGAAATCACGGTTTCGTCATCTGCCTTGTCAAAGGTTTCCGACTTTATGGTGTAGAAACATTCAAGCAGACCTTCGATAACGTCCTTGAAATTCTGAGGACTGATGTATCCGCTGTCGCAAAACTCCTCAATAATTCTCTTTACGGCACCGATTCCGACCTCAATTCTTTCGGTTTCCGAAAGCAGTTCCGACCGGCTTTCCGCAATTTCCTTGCAATCGTCTGGGGACAGCACAAGACCGTATTCTTCGGTTTTTTCATTCAGAGCGGAAATTTCTTTGGCAACATAACGGTTCTGAATATCGCTGAGCAAGCCACCTGTGAATATCGACAGATAATCTGGCATGAACATCGCTCCTTTCGGCAGTCGTAACGGATAAAAGTCCGGCGATTTTTTAAAATCTCTTGACAAAACAAACGCATTGTGCTAATATAGTAATGCTCCGGAGTATAGCTGTTGCAAGACAGTGTTACATTTACTTAATTATACAACAGAAGGCTCGAAAAGTCAATAATATTTTGATAATTTATATGATAATAAATTGAACCTGAAAGCTGTAAGACGGGGACTTTGAGAATAAGCCGGAAAAGCAATGCGCAGAATAACAGAGAGAAGCGCAGATAAAATCTGCTGAAAGCGCTTCAGATGCGTTTTTTTCGGTACCGCCTCAACGACAAACCGAATATCAAGAGTTAAAGACTCGGGTGGAACCGTGTGAAGTCGTCCTTTGCACCCCGACAAAGCGTTGGGGGAACAGGGCGATTTTGTTTTCCCTGATAAACCTATAGAAACGGAGGAAAAAGAAATGAGCAGTGCATACGAAAAATTGAAAAGTGCGGGAATGATCGACAGAAGTGTGATAGCCTGTACGGTGAACGGAAAGGTGAGCGACCTTACAACCGAGGTAGCGGAAGACGACGATGTAAAATCGCTGACTTTTGAGGATGAGGAAGGAAAAAAGGTTTTCTGGCATACGGCGTCACACATTCTTGCGCAGGCGGTAAAAAACATTTATCCCGACGCAAAACTTACGATAGGTCCGTCGACCGACAGAGGATTTTATTACGATATTGACAGAGAAAAGCCCTTTACAAACGATGAAATATCGGTGCTCGAAGCTGAAATGGGCAGAATAGTGAAAGCCGATCACAAAATAGAAAAGTTTACCCTTGACCGCGCTTCGGCAAAGAAGCTGATGGAAGAAAAAGACGAGCCGTACAAACTTCTTCTCATAGACAGAATACCTGAAGGCGAAGAGATAAGTTTTTACAGGCAGGGTGATTTTACAGACCTGTGCGCAGGACCCCATCTTTACAGTACGGGTGCGGTGAAAGCATTCAAAATACTGCAGATAACGGGAGCATACTGGGAGGGAGACTCCAAAAACAAAATGCTTCAGAGGATATACGGGGTTGCGTTCCCGAAGAAAGAGATGCTTGCCGAGCATCTTGCCAAACTTGAGGAAGCGAAAAAAAGAGATCATAACAAACTCGGAAGAGAGCTTGAACTTTTCACAACGGTTGACATAATCGGGCAAGGACTGCCGGTACTTCTGCCGAAAGGTGCAAAAATAGTACAGATACTTCAGCGATTTGTCGAGGACGAGGAAGAAAAGAGAGGCTGGCTCCTTACCAAAACGCCGTTTATGGCTAAGCGGGAGCTGTATAAACTTTCCGGACACTGGGATCACTATCTTGACGGAATGTTCGTTCTCGGAGATCCGAGCGATGAAACCAAAGAGTGCTTTGCTTTAAGACCTATGACTTGTCCGTTCCAGTATCAGGCATATCTCAGCAAAGCCAGATCTTACAGGGATCTGCCTCTGAGATACAATGAAACCTCAACGCTTTTCAGAAATGAAGACAGCGGTGAAATGCACGGACTTATAAGGGTACGTCAGTTTACAATATCCGAAGGACACCTTATATGCCTTCCGAGCCAGCTGGAACAGGAATTCAAGGGTTGCCTTGAGCTTGCAATATACATGCTGAAGACGGTAGGACTTTATGATGATGTGTCTTACAGATTTTCGCAGTGGGATCCGTCAGACAGGGAAAAGTATATCGGAACAGAGGAGCAGTGGAACGAGGCTCAGATGGCGATGAAAAATATCCTCGAACACCTCGGTATTCCTTACAAAATCGGAGTAGGAGAGGCGGCGTTTTACGGTCCGAAGCTCGACATACAGATAAAGAACGTCTACGGAAAAGAAGATACGCTGATAACCATTCAGATAGACCAGATGCTGGCGGAAAAATTCGGCATGGAATATACGGATACCGACGGACAGAAGAAGAATCCTTATATCATTCACAGGACGTCACTCGGATGCTATGAGCGCACACTTGCCCTTCTTATCGAAAAATATGCAGGAGCGTTCCCGCTCTGGCTTTCGCCAAATCAGGTGACAGTAATACCGGTTTCCAATAATTTCGACGAATATTCGGAAAAAATATACCGCATGCTGAGAGATAAGGGCATACGATGCGAGCTTGATAATCGCAACGAGAAGATCGGTTACAGAATCAGGGAAGCGAAAATGTCAAAAGTTCCGTATATGGTAATTCTCGGAGAAAAGGAACAAAATGAAGGCACGGTAACGGTAAGAAACAGACAGGATGAGAGCGTTACCATGACGTTTGACGAATTTGCGGCAAAACTTGAAAAGGAAATCGCAGATAAGGTAAGATAGTTTTCTGCTGAATCTGATATACGAGGAAACAGTATTATGAATACCCCGACAATAGTAACCGAACGCCTGATTTTGAGGAAATTCACGGAGCAAGATTTATACGAAAACCATTTCATTGAAGAAGTGTGATATGTAGCTCTGTGGCCGGTAAAATTGTCAGACTCGCTTAACGGTCAGATGCTCCGGGATCCACTGCGCTTATTCCTATCAATGTTCACAGGCAAGAATAAAAGATAAATTTATTGCCGCAACTCAGCGGCACACTTAGCAGTAGGTCAGAAGATGACTTACTGCTTTTTTATTCGTTAAAAAGCGGCAGACAGGCACACAGCGGCTTCCGTACTTGACAATAATCCGCTGTTATGATATTATGTAGGGGTTATAAGAAATGAAAGGCATTCATGATATGAAATATCTTTTTTTTGACATAGAATGTGCTAACTGCGAGGGCGGAAACGGAAAAATCTGCAGTTTCGGATACGTAAAAACAGACGAAAAGTTTCGTGTTCTTGAAAACCGTGACATAATTATCAACCCAAGGTCTGAATTCAGACTTCAAAACTTTTCGTCAAAAAAATATATTGAGCTTGCCTATCCCGAATCGGAATTTCTGTCAGCTGAAGATTTCAGGGAACATTACCCGGAAATAAAGGATATTCTGAAAGAAGAGGAACTTCTGATATTCGGTTACGCCGTTGAAAACGATGCAGGTTTTTTGAGGTCGGAGTTTGAGAGATACAGACTTGAATGTGTTAATTTCCGCTTCTACGATGTTCAGAGACTCTACTGTAAAAGCGTAGGCAAACCGCTTACGCAGATGTGTTCACTTTCCGATGCCTGTTTTGAGGCAGGGATAGAAACGAGCTGTGTATGTCATAAGAGCAGTGATGATGCTTTTCTGACGATGAAACTTCTTGAAAAAATCACAGAGGTCAAGGGAAAGAGCGTGCCGGAACTTCTCGGTGAAACCGACAGAATCAGCGGAACTCTTGAAAACGGGGAAATATACGCCGAATACTTTAAAAACAGGAATTTTATCAAGCCCGGAGAAGAAAATTTAATAAGGGGAAAAAACAAAGACGATTATAAAAATTTTCTGAGAAGGCTGGCGCTGCGAAGCTATAAGCAAAAAGCTACTTTTTCCGGAATTTACGAACACAGACATTTCAAAGAAATGGTTGTTCTTGTCAGTATGCTTGCCGAGAGAGGGATAGGGTATACGGACAAGGCGTCAGATGCCGACATATATATAAGGAAGCCGCAGAATGCTCCCGGGATATGCTCAAAAGAAGAATATGTAAAAGAGCTCAATCTCCGCAAAAATGCCACAAGAAAAATAGAAATAATGTGGTTTGGCAGCATGCTGAGGACACTCGGACTTACTCCCGCGCTGCTAAAAGAAAAAGCCGAGGATTACGAAAGGATATTAACGGAAGTAAAAAATGAAACACTGCCTGTCTGAAGAGGAAGAATTGCTGATAAAAAAAGCCGTCGACAAGATGCGTCTCAGCGAAAAAAGATATTCTTTGACCTGCACCGGTTTTTTAAATGAAACAGAACAGGCTTTGCTGATGGAATATTTTAGTGACAATGACGGCTTGACTATGGCGTTTGAAGGAGGCTACCCGGATGCAGACAGAAAAGTACTGCTTTTTTTCCCTGTATACACCGAGTTTTCTCCCGATGAAGTAATTTCGGCAGTAAGATGCTCATATTATAAAGAGTATAAACTCAGTCACCGTGATTTTCTCGGCGCAGTGCTGGCACTCGGACTTGAAAGATCGGCTGTCGGCGATATAATTGTCAACGACGGTGAAAAATATACCGATATTGTAGTAAAAAAAGAAGTACTGCCTTTTGTTGCCGAAAATCTCGTCAAGGCAGGAAGGGCTGCGCTGAAAACAGAAGAAATTTCTCTCGGAGAGCTCAGACGTATTGACGATGACAGGGTTATAACAAGAGAAACAGTCGCATCACTGAGAACTGACGCCGTTATCTCTGCAGCACTCGGAATATCCCGCGAAAAATCTGCTGAAGCGGTAAGAAGCGGTAAGGTTTTCGTTAACCGTAAAAACGTGACAGAAACCGATAAAATATTGGATGACGGCAGCCTTGTGAATGTGGTAGGATACGGCAAATTTATTTTGCATGTGACCGACAGCGTAAGCAGAAAAGGACGTACTGTCATAGAAATAGAAAAATGGGGAAATTCCGGATAAAATTGTGACCGAATTAATGACAGGTTTTTAAGTATAGTTAACGCAGTAATGTATTTTTTTGTTTGGGTACTTGATTTATTTCGGATAGTGTGGTATAATATGACGGGTTTTGGCGGAATTTGTGATTAAAGGATGAAAAGAAAACCGGAGAGAATACATGAAATTTAAACACTCTTTTTTTGTGGGTGAAGAAAACAGAATCAAAATATTCGGAGTCGATTTTGTTAATCTGTATTTTGTCGGAATAATTTTTGCTCAGTTCGGCTGGACTGCGGAAAATGTCGCCAGAATAATAACACTCGGAATATTCGACTGCAGATTTCATCTGCTCCCTTTTATATCGCCGTATATGCTTATAGCGTTTGCTTTTCATATATTTTTCAGAGATTCTGACAATATAACTTTTTTCGGTAAGAAATTATTCAGAAAGCGTACATTTTTTACCGTAGCTGCGGAAAATGCGCTGTGCCTTCTCATGATATGCACGGCTGTGTTTTTAGGCGAATTGATTGTGGGAAATATGTGGGAAATCTGCTTTGGCGTTCAGCTTTGGAACTATTCCGAACAACCTTTTCACGTTACTCAGTACGCAGGACTTATACCGACGCTTGGATATGGAATCGGCGCCTTTCTGATTTTCAAACTCATATATAATCCGCTTATGAAATCAGTAAGCAAAGAAATAAGCTATAAAGTAGTTAAAACAACTGATCTGACGCTCGGAGCATTTATACTTATCGATACCTTAATAATGATAATTCAGATAATGGTATTCGGAAATCCTCCGATCTATTGGGTGGTAAGAATATGGTAAATTACTTGGAAAGAGGTAAAATCTACCTCGTTATTTCACAAACCGGAACCATACTTTCGAGAATAGTCAAAACGGTTACCGGAGATAAATACAATCACGTTTCAATTGCACTTGACAACCGTCTTGAAAATATGTATTCATTCGGCAGAACAAATCCTTATAATCCGGTGCACGGCGGATTTGTCAGAGAGTCAAGGGACAGCGGAACTTTCAGAAGATTCATCAACACCGAAGCAATGATAGTGGAAGTGTCACTTGATATGGATCAGTACAGAAAGATCACCGAGGAACTGAGACGTATGTACCTTATGAAGGAAAGATACCATTACAATTACATGGGGCTTGTAATGGCTATGTTCGGAAAGCAACGGTGTAAGGAAAACTGTTATTACTGTTCGGAGTTTGTTTACCGTATCCTCAAAAAGCATGGAATAGAACTTGCCGGCGGTGAAAGAAAGGTAGTAAAACCGATAAATCTTGCCGAAGTTGAGGGCGGTAAAAAAATTTATGAGGGCAGACTTCAGGACTTCAACAGATACAGTTACGGCATTGTGATAAAAAACGGACTTTTTCTTACAAATCCGAAGCGTTCAAACTGAACATCCGGAGATTTTCATTAAAACCCGCACTTTTTGGATATTCAGAGAAAAAGTTCAGGACTCTCAGCGGTATATTGATTTAAGTAAGATGCGCAGTATCTGAGTTCTTTCATATAAGAAAAGGAGAGGAAAAATGAAGCACATAAGCGAGATACAGATAAGAGATCCGTTTATAGTGCATAAGTATAAAGGCAGATATTATATGTTTGCCACCTTCTACGGAAACGGAAAAAGGGGAAGTCAGATACTTGTTTCAGATATGATCGACGGAAAATACGTACCTTATTCGGAAGGAACTATAATACCGGAAAACTGGTTTTCGCCTGACGCGACATTTTATGTGGAGGACGGTATACCGTACACTGTATTCTGTCACGAATGGGTGCAGGCGGTTGACGGCGAGGTGGTCCTTCAAAGGCTTTCCGATGATCTTAGAAAACCGGTAGGAGAGCCCACTGTGCTTTTCAAAGCTACCGATGCCGGGTGGCCTCAGCAGATTTCCGGCGATAAGCATACCGGATATGTCACTGACGGTCCGTTTCTTTTCAAGAAGAAGGACGAGCTTGTTATGCTTTGGTCGAGCTTTTAAAAAGGTAAATATGCTATAACAGCGGCAAGGTCAAAAGGCGGAATAAAAGGTCCCTGGAA
This sequence comes from uncultured Clostridia bacterium, assembly GCA_944391815.1. Lineage (GTDB taxonomy): Bacteria > Bacillota > Clostridia > Oscillospirales > CAG-272 > SIG673. The sequence goes on from CALXUV010000028.1 coordinate 52,698, forward strand.
GCAGGAAGAGGTTCCGATGTTCCGGGACGACTGCGGACACGGAATGCTGTTCCGCACATATGACGGAAAACTTATGCTTTCGGTACATTCACCAAACAAAAGTCCACTTGAAAGAGCCTGTTTCAAGGATGTTACCGATAAAATCTGAGCTTGAAGCGCATTAAATTTTCATCCCGGTAAAGCGGTGGCAAACCCCGTTTTATCCGGGATTTTTTTGTTTTATTTTTCAAAAACGCAAAAAATTCAATTTTTACTTGACAAAAACGCATTGCTGTGGTATAATAACTTAAAAATCAAATTTCTGACTGCGATTATGTGTAAGTACCGGATTCAGTAAACTTGTCAGAGACGGAAAATCATCGGCTGAAAGTTTTCCGAAGGTCTGTTCCCGGGAATTTCAGCATATGAGTCTCCGCCGGAAAGCGTTACGCATAAGACGGATGTAACCGCTGCATTAAAGCGGAAAAAGAGCAAAGATCTCTGTCTTTGAAATAGGGTGGTACCGCGGATGTTTTCCGTCCCTTTTCGGCAGGGGTTATTTTTTTATTCTTCGCAGATAAGCGAGAAAGGAAACGTTATGAAAAACCATATTGAGAAGGTAAGGGAAGAGCTGCAAAGCAATCTTGTCAAAGTCACGGCAACGGACGGTCTGAATGTGATCGAGACATCGTTCAAAAAGATTTTAAAAGAGCTTTTCGGCGAAATGAAGAATCTTCCGTCTGAAGAAAAACGTGATGCGGGTAAGCTGATAAACGATCTCAAAAACGAATTTGAAGAAAAATTCAAAAGCATGAGAGAAAAAATAGCGCAGGGAGAAAAGACGGAAACCTGCATTGATATGAGCATTGCTTCCCCGGAATTTGTAAGAGGAAAGATTCATCCTCTCATAAGAGTCGGAAAAATGATGGAAGACGTTTATAAGGAAATGGGATTTTCAATTGCCTACGGTCCGGAAATCGAAAACGACAAGCATAACTATGAAATGCTGAATATGCCGTACTATCACCCGGCAAGAGATATGCAGGATACATTTTATCTTGAATATCCGAATGTGCTTTTAAGATCACATACCTCATGCGTGCAGATAAGATATATGCTTGAACACAAACCTCCGTTTATGATAATTTCGCCCGGAGTTGTATACCGTGTAGACGAAATAGATCCGCAGCATACACCCTGCTTTTATCAGGTCGAAGGACTGGTTGTGGGCGAGGGAATAAACCTTGCAAACCTCAAATGGGCTATGACGGAAAGTGCGCAGAGAATCTTCGGAAGTGATCTTCAGGTCAGATTTTCTCCGTGTTACTATCCTTATACCGAACCGAGTGCCGCTGTTGACATGAGCTGTATAATGTGCGGAGGAAAAGGCTGCCGTACATGTAAGGGCACGGGCTGGATGAGGGTTGCGGGTGCCGGAATGGTGCATCCGAACGTATTCGAAGGAGTCGGATATTCCCGTGACACGCAGGGATTTGCCTTCGGATGGGGACTGAACAGACTGCCGATGCTGTACTATAAAATAGCAGAAATGCGCAAACTGTTCGAAAACGAGATAACCCTTTGGGAACAGATATAAGTTAAGGAGGTGTAAAGATGTTCAGATTTCCTTACAGTACCCTGAAAAGTATCAGCGATACCGAAATCAGCTATGAATCGCTTCTTGAATGGCTCAGATATCAGGGATTTGAGATAGCATCAATCGAAAAAACCGATGACGGCGATACTCTCATAGAAATTGAGGTAAAAGCAAACCGTCCGGATATGCTTTCGGTGGAGGGTGTACTCCGTGAAGTTTATATATCACAGAAAATTCCGGCACCCAAAACTCTTGACGCCGATCTGAAACTCAGTTTCTCACCGGACAATAATCTTTCACACAAAATCCGCATTCTTTCAAAAGATGTGCACAGATACTGCGGAATAGAGATAACCGGAATCGACAATACGGTAAAGACTCCTGACTATATTACCGATGTGCTGACTAAACTCGGCATACCGAGTATAAGTCCGGTGGTTGATATCAGTAACTACGTCCTTGTGCTTACAGGTCAGCCAAGCCACATATTTGATACCGATAAGCTGAGCGGCGATATCAGAGTAGAAAATATTGCAGAAGAGCAGACAATTTCAACTCTTAACGGAACCGATGTGAAATTTCCGGCGGGAGCGCTGATAATTTCTGATGATGAAAAGCCGGTATGTGCCGCGGGAATGATAGGCTCACCAAACGCCGAGATCACTCCGGAGACAAAGAACGTTATAATCGAGTGCGCAAATTTCGACCACATAATCATACGCACCACTTCAAAGAAGACTCACGTGTCCACAATGGCGTCGTACAGATATGAGAGGGGAGTCGATACCGAACTTTGCTACCGCGGTGCGAGAATTCTGGCAAAAATGATAGCCGATATTTGCGGAGGTAAGGTAAATACCAAAGCATACTGCTACCGTGATACGGAATATAAGCCCCAGGTACTGACTCTGACAACCGAAAGAACAAATGCCCTGCTCGGAACAGAACTTTATCCCGATGAAATAGCTGACATGCTCAAACGCTGCTATTTCGATGTCAAGGTTATAGACGGAACGGCAATGGAAGTCAAAGTACCGTCATTCCGTCTGGATATAGAAATAGACGCCGATCTTATCGAGGAAGTGGGAAGAATTTACGGTTACCATAACATAAAGCCGCAACCCATAAAGCTTTATGCGCCTTATATCGAAAACAAAATCAACAAAAACGCCAACCTTCTGAGAAATGCAATGGTGGGATACGGTTTTGTTGAAGTGTTGACTTACGGCTTCATCCCGGCTGACGCAATGAAAACGCTTGCTGTTCCGGAGACATCGCCTTACTACGGCGATGTGCAGATACTCAATCCCCTTGCTTCGTGGTATCAGCTTATGCGTCCGAATATGGCATATAACCTTATACAAACGGCAATCAACAATATGTCTGCGACTCGCAGTAATATAAAGATATTTGAGCTCGGAAAGACGTTCGGTAAGAAAGATGCCTCTGCAACGGGATATGAAAATTATTTTGAAAAGAACATGTTTGCGTTGCTTCTTACCGGAACAAAAATACCGAAGGGCTTCGGAGTTTCAAAGGAAATCAAGTACAGCATTTACGATGCAGTCGCACTGGTAAAGAATCTCCTTTCGGAATATACAACCGATCTTCGTATCAGCAATAATGACGGTTTCGGAATATTTGAGCCCGGAGCGGGAGCAGAAATCACCGCAGGTGGAAAGCATATAGGAATTGTGGGTAAAATTTCGCCCGAGGTATTATCCGGATTTGAAAACGGAAAACTCGCAAAGGACGATGTTTTCTATGCGGAATTCTGCTACGAAAATCTCGGAGAGGTAAAGAAATCAATTTCATACCAGTCAAGTTTCCCGTCAGTGGTTCGTGAGTACAACTTTGTTGTAAAGAACGGAATACATTTCCAGGATTACAAGGATTTGATAACTTCTGCATCACCGTTTGTGATTTCGGTAAACCCCGTAGATGTTTATTTCGGTACAGGCGTCGAAAAAGGCTTTTCATCCGTACTGATAAGCGTGGAATACAACGCAGTTACAAGAACGCTTGCGGCAGAGGAAATAGAGGCAGCCGAACATATATTCAAAATGAAACTCAGTGAAAAGTTCGGCATTGTTCTGAAATCATGACATTCAGATTTCAGTCAATATTAAAAATGTGTAAATCTTTTTGATTTCAGTGGAAATTTTTTCTTGTATGTGTTATAATAATTCTGTTAAAAAACATGGAGGAATTTTAAATATGAAAAAGTACGTATATCTTTTTTCGGAAGGTAACGCCTCAATGCGTGAACTTCTCGGAGGAAAAGGCGCTAACCTTGCAGAAATGACCAACCTCGGACTGCCGGTACCGCAGGGCTTCACCATAACTACCGAAGCCTGCACGCAGTATTATGAAGACGGCAGGCAGATAAACAGCGAGATTCAGGCTCAGATAATGGAGTATATTGACAAGATGGAACAGATCACCGGAAAGAAATTCGGAGATCTTGAAAATCCGCTCCTCGTTTCTGTTCGTTCAGGAGCCCGTGCTTCAATGCCCGGAATGATGGATACCATACTTAACCTCGGTCTCAATGAGCAGGTTGCACAGGTTATGGCTGAAAAGTCCGGAAACCCCCGCTGGGCTTGGGACTGTTACAGAAGATTTATCCAGATGTACTCCGATGTTGTTATGGAAGTCGGTAAAAAGTATTTTGAACAGCTCATAGACAAGATGAAAGAGGAAAAAGGCGTAACCCAGGACGTAGAGCTCACTGCTGATGACCTCAAAGAGCTTGCCAATCAGTTCAAAGCTGAATACAAGGCAAAGATAGGTGCTGATTTTCCCACAGATCCTAAGGAACAGCTTTTCGGAGCAATCAAAGCGGTATTCCGCAGCTGGGATAACCCCCGTGCAAACATTTACCGTCGTGATAACGATATACCGTACTCCTGGGGAACCGCTGTCAACGTACAGATGATGGCATTCGGAAATATGGGCGAAACATCCGGAACCGGAGTTGCTTTCACCCGTGATCCCGCAACCGGCGAAAAGAAGCTCATGGGAGAATTCCTTATGAACGCTCAGGGTGAAGACGTTGTTGCCGGAGTACGTACTCCTCAGAAAATAGATGAGATGGCAAAAGTTATGCCTGAGGTGTTTGAGCAGTTCAAAAAGATCTGCACAACCCTTGAAAACCATTACCACGATATGCAGGATATGGAGTTCACGATAGAAGACAAGAAACTCTATATGCTCCAGACACGTAACGGTAAAAGAACAGCGAAAGCGGCTCTTAAAATAGCATGCGACCTCGTTGACGAAGGAATGATTACCGAAGAGCAGGCAGTGCTGATGATCGATCCCAGAAACCTTGATACGCTCCTTCATCCGCAGTTTGATGCAAAAGCGCTCAAAGCCGCAACTCCGCTTGCAAAAGCACTTGCAGCATCTCCCGGAGCTGCTGCCGGACAGGTTGTATTTACGGCTGAAGACGCAAAAGCATGGAAGGAAGCCGGAAAGAAAGTTGTTCTTGTAAGACTTGAAACCTCCCCCGAAGATATTGAAGGAATGAAAGCCGCACAGGGAATTCTTACTGTTCGCGGCGGCATGACTTCTCACGCAGCGGTTGTTGCGCGCGGAATGGGAACCTGCTGTGTTTCCGGATGCTCAGCCATAAACATGGATGAGGAAAACAAAGTGTTTACACTTGCCGGAAAGACATTCCATGAAGGTGACTGCATTTCCATTGACGGTTCAACAGGTAACGTTTACGAAGGAATTATTCCGACCGTTGACGCTCAGATAGCCGGTGAATTTGAACGCATAATGTCTTTGGCAGACAAATTCCGTAAGCTCCAGGTCAGAACCAACTCTGATACCCCGAAAGATGCGCAGAAAGCACGTCAGCTCGGAGCTGAGGGAATAGGTCTCTGCCGTACAGAACACATGTTCTTTGAGGGCGACAGAATAGATGCGTTCAGAGAAATGATCTGCGCCGACACAGTTGAGGAAAGAGAAACGGCACTCAATAAGATACTTCCGATGCAGCAGGGAGACTTTGAAAAACTCTATGAAGCTCTCGAAGGCAATCCGGTAACCATAAGATTCCTTGATCCGCCGCTTCACGAGTTCCTTCCCACGGAAGAAGCCGATATTGAAAAACTTGCAACCAGCCAGGGTAAGACTGTAGAGCAGATCAAGGCGATAATAGCGTCTCTGCATGAAGCAAACCCGATGATGGGACATCGCGGATGCCGTCTGACGGTAACTTATCCCGAAATAGCGAAGATGCAGACCAGAGCGGTAATCCGTGCGGCTATAAATGTACAGAAAGCTCATGCCGGATGGAAGATAGTGCCTGAAATAATGATACCGCTGGTAGGTGAAGTTAAAGAGCTGAAGTTCGTAAAAGATGTTGTTGTTGCTACTGCTGATGAGGAGATTAAGCTTGCGGGCTCAGATCTCAGTTATGAAGTCGGAACAATGATAGAAATTCCCCGTGCGGCTATAACAGCTGATAAGATTGCTGAAGAAGCCGAATTCTTCTGCTTCGGAACAAACGACCTTACCCAGATGACATACGGATTCAGCCGTGATGATGCCGGAAAATTCCTTGATTCTTATTACGATGCCAAAATATTTGAAAACGATCCGTTTGCGAAGATTGACCAGGAAGGCGTTGGTAAGCTGATGGAAATTGCGTGCACGCTCGGAAGGAAAGTACGTCCGGAAATGCACATCGGAATCTGTGGAGAACACGGAGGAGATCCTACATCAGTTGAGTTCTGCCATAAACTCGGACTCACTTATGTATCTTGCTCGCCGTTCAGAGTACCGATAGCACGTCTTGCCGCAGCACAGGCTAACATCAAGAATCCCAGAAAGTAATTAAAAGTATAAACTTACAATTAGATAAATAAGGCTTAAAGCTAATCGTAAAAGGCATTGCACAGTAAAGATGCGCATAAAACGCTGTTTCACAAATTAACGGTTTTTAGGTATAATTTTCAGTGAAAATCCTTTTTGAAAGTAAACAAGGGAGAAACGTTTGAGTTTCTCCCTTGTTTTTATTAACTATTTATTTTTCTGAACCGGAAAATTGATTTAAAATCCGATAAAAAACAGAGTAACAAAGAAAACACGCGTCGGGGGAATAAACGTATAGCGAACAAAATGACAAGGAAAAAGCGTGCATAAAAATTTGCCGGGACGCATAATATTGAAAAAAAGATAGTGAGGAAAATACGCAATGTTCGTTTATTCTGTTAAAGCAAGTACGCTGAAATTTTTGGCATCGGCTCTGGCGGCAGTAGCGATATTTGTATGCCTTGCGGTTTTTATTCCGACACAGGGTACGGTAGCGGTATTTGCCGATGACGGTAAAATAGTATACACCGAGGCAAAAACAAATGAAGGAAGAGTCAATTTTTTGAATCAGTTCGGTTGGCAGGTAGACAGCACTCCTGTTCAGGAAGCAAAAGTAACGGTTCCGAGTGAGTTTGATACAGTGTTTGCAGGTTACAACGAACTTCAGAAGATGCAGGGGCTTGATCTGTCAAAATACAAGCGTAAAGAAGTCACAAGATACACATATAAGGTAACCAATTATCCTGACTATTCCGGAACGGTTTACGCCAATCTGATAATTTACCGCGGTAGAGTAATCGGCGGAGATATCTGCACTGAGAGCAGTGACGGATTCATTCACGGCTTTTCAAAAAATGTCCGTCTCGGATAAATGAAAGGAACGGTCGGATTTGCGTACTGTTAGAGATTTCATCAAAGACGGACTTATGCTGACGGTTACAGCCCTGATTCTCAGAACTGCCGGAGTGTATTTTTCCGCAAGACTTTCAATAATTGCCGGCGAAGCGGTAATGGGGCTGTATACACAGATAATGAGCGTTTACGCATTTGCAGTAACCGCTTCTTCTGCCGGAATCAATCTTGCGGCAACCAGAATAATTTCCGAGTGCTACGGCAGTAAAAGCTATGAAAAACTGGACTGTGCACTCCGTTCCTGTATAAAATACTGTCTTAAAGCAGGACTTATCGTAGCAGCTTTAATGTTCCTTACCGCACCGTTTACGGGAAGTGTACTGCTAAGAGACGCAAGAACTGTGCCGTCGCTCAGGGCACTTGCATTTGCGTTACCTTTTATATCGGTATCCAATGCATTTCACGGTTATTTCAGCGGAACACGCAGAATACCGCCGAGTGCCGCAACTTCACTTTTTGAACAATTCATAAGAATATCAAGCACAATACTTGCTCTTACCATCTTTAAAACGTCGGATGTCCAGACTCTTTGTCTTGTACTGGTAGTCTGCAATGCTTCCTCGGAAGCTCTTTCATGCTTTACGCTGTCCGCATTCTATCTGCACTATCGTAAAAAATTCCCATGCGGGAAATATGATATATCAAAAATAAGAAAACGGTTTCTCGGTATAACTGTACCGATAGCTGTAAGCGCCCTTATACGTTCGGCGTTGACTACATCCGAACATATTCTGATACCAATCGGACTCAAAGCCTACGGACTTAACTCTGAAAAAGCTCTGGCTGAATACGGGATAGTTTCAGGAATGGTACTTCCGATACTTTTGTATCCGATGGCGTTGCTTACATCGTTTGCTTCAATAACCATTGCAGAGCTTTCGGCAAGGGTATCGGCAGGCGACAGCAAATCAAATATAAGGCTGACTGTTGAAAAAGGTATAACATTTGCTATCATATACGGCATTGGCGCGGCTGCAGTAATCGGTTGTTTTTCAGACAGTCTCGCTTTGGCGATATACAAAAACAGGGAGGCGGGTGAGTTTATCCGCTTACTTGCTCCGCTCATTTTTTTCATGTATCTCGACCATATATCAGACGGAATGCTCAAAGGGCTTGATAAGCAGAATTACGTCATGAAAGTAAATATCATAGATGCGGCATTAAGTGTACTGTTCGCGGCAGTGCTTATTCCGAGATACGGAATATACGGATTTGTGGCGTCGCTGTATATATGCGAATTTTTCAACTGCATATGCAGTTTCGGAAGAATATTTTTACTTGTGCGTCCAAGACTAAGTATACTGCTTACTTTTTTTATACCGGTTGCCTCAGCACTCATAGCGGTACATTTTTCAAGTTACGTATCAAATCTCAGTATTTATTCGACAGTATCGCTGATACTTTTAGCCACGGCGGTATATATTCTGCTTCTTAAAATTACCGGAGTGCTTAATATATTCGGAAAAAATCAGGTATCAGATGCAGTCAAAGCATAGGCAGAATATATCATAAGAGAATCGGCAAATGAGTTGTTGCCGGCACAAACCAACGAAAGATATTCTTTACCGTCCCTGAAGAATATGACTGCTGCCCAATTATCGGTACGCCCGCCTGCAACCTTGCCGCCGATTATTCCGTCACTTTTCGCCTGACTTTCCGTGCAGTAGTTTTCAAAAAAGTTGTTTTTGACAACAAGAGAAATGCTTTCGTTCTGACCGTAACCTATAATCAGCATTTCGTTTGAACAAAAAATGTTTTTCAGCAGTGGGTCCTTCATTACGTATTTTATGATAACTGCAATATCGTAAGCCGAGGTATACGAAGATGATCTACCGTCTCCGGTACAGTCACTGAAATACGTGGAGGTTAAACCCAGCTCTTTACATTTGTTATTCATTTCTGCGACAAATGCCTGTTCACTGCCGCTTATATGCACTGCAAGGGTATAAGCAAATGAGGCACCGTCCTGGTAAAAAAGACATTTCAGGATTTCGCTTATTTTCATTCTTTTTCCTATCGGCATTATTTCGGATGAATCGGAGTATCCGGGTTTTGCGGCGGCTGAAGCAGGGCAAACAGCGTCATCGCTCAGAAGAATTTTTTCTTTGCTGACAGCATCTGACACTGTAAGGGCTACCATAAATATAGTGGCTTGTCCGGCAGGAATTTTTCCGGAAAGATTTTTCTGAGCCATAATTTTACTGTCAGTCAGATTGCAAAGTACTGCGCTTTTGCCGTTTACGAGACTCAGAACTTCGGCGGCTTCCGAAAAATCAAATTCACTGCTTTGAGTATCTTGAGTATTACTGCCGTCGTTGGTTTCTGTTGTAGGACTGTTATTTTCCGTGTTGTTTTCGTCGCTGTTGCCGCCGGTTTGTTCATCATCGAATGCTGCGTAAACTCTGATGAAGCTGAACGTGATAACTACTGCGAGAAGTCCTGCAATAACACGTGCGGTGACCGACGGAGATTTACCGTAAATTATCTTTTTTAAATTCATGTGCTAACCTTTCTTTCGATATAGTTTTCTGTATTTTTATCGGTTTTTTTGTCAAAATTCCCGAAAATTACCGAACGCCCCGGTTGCCCGGAGCGTTCATTTAATGATATGTGATATTGATTTGTTATTCGGATAAACTTTTTTCAGCTTAAATTCCGCAATCAACCTTCACCGTCAGAAGACTTTTTTATAACAGGTCTTACAGAAGAAAGAGGATTTTCATTCATTGCGTTTTTCATACTTTCATTGCTTACATGAGTATATATCTGAGTTGTGTTCAGCTGTTCGTGACCGAGTATGTCTTTAAGTACTCTGACATCCACCTTTCCTGACCTGTACATAAGAGTAGCGGCAGTGTGTCTGAGTTTGTGGGTTGAGTAATGCTTGTTTCCCAGCCCTGATTTTTCCAGATATTTTTTTACCAGCCACTGTACGGTTTTTTTGCTTATCCTGTTATGCTGGCGAGTGCTGATAAAAAGAGCATTTTTATCCTTTATCTGATCATCTGCATTCCTGACCGGAAGGTAAGCGAGCAGAGCCTCTTTACAGGCGGCGTTTAGATAGACCATTCTTTCCTTTGAGCCTTTTCCGAGGACACGGACGCTCTCAAATTCCCTGTCAAAATCTGAAAGATTAAGTCCGACAAGCTCGGAAAGACGCATACCGCAGTTTAAAAACAAAGTCAGTATAGCGGTGTCTCTTTCTCTTGAAGCTGATGAAAAATCTTCACTTACAGTTTTAAGCAGCAGCAGCGATTCTTCAAGTGAGAGAAATTTAGGAAGCGGATTTCTTCCCGAAGGAGCGTCAATATCCTTGGCGGGGTTGTCCTTAAGCTGGCGGGTAGTTACGGTAAGATATTTGAAGAAAGATTTTATTGAAGTAAGTTTTCTTGCTCTTGCGCCGGCTTTGTTGCCCCTTTTGTCGGCAACGTAAGAAAGAAAGGAATAGATATGTTCCGGTCTTACGCCTGACAGAAACGTTGCATCTATTTTTGAAATATCTACGTTTATGTAGTCCTCAGGTTCAGTGGAAAGCCCGTCGGCTTTTGCCTTTATATAGCAAAGAAAAAGGATTATATCGTTCTGATATTGTTCAACGGTTCTGGACGCCCGGTTTTTTATAACCCGCATATACTGCGAATATTCCATCAAGACATCAGGAGGGGCGCACCTGAGGTTTTTATACATTCACATCCTTCTTTCCGTAATCTGCATACAATTCAAGAGAACATTTGTCAATGTATTCGGCAACTCTCTTTTTGGCGTCAGCTTCGGTTTCACCTTCCGATTTTCTGATTTCAAGGTAACTGAATTTTCCGTTTTCGTCAGGTGTTAAAAAGGTTCTGCCTTTTTCATCAACTTTTCCGATACCGTTTCCGATAACATTAAAGAAGTCTTTGACGCCCTCGATCGCATACACCAGAGTCGCCGGATCCCATGAATGTCTGCCTTTATTTCCGCAAAATACCGAAAAAACAGTTGACAGACAGTTTTCATTTCCGTATTTTTCAGTAATCGGAATGCCTGTTATCATGTCTTCACCCGCCTCGTACGGAAGCGTCACAACAGGTACAGGAGAATCTTCTATAACTTTTTTTGCTGCGGCAATATCACAGACAACATTCCATTCCGCATGTCTGTGTCCTTCGCTGTTTTCCTTGAAAGCGCCTGCCATAAGAACAATTTTTTCACATTTTGTCCGGACAAGCTCCATGCCGCTCATTCCGGATATTTCATCCGGTCCGCTTTCAAGAAGAGCCGATATATTCGTGAGAGGTCCTATTGCGCAAATAACGCATTTTTCGGTTTCGGTAAGTGCCTTACGCAGAATTTTTGCAGCCGGCGGATAGATGATTTTAGGGCATTTTATTTTTAAAATTTCAGCTGTTTTTACGCAGTACATATCATCGCATGACGGTCCGCCAACCATTGAACCGACAGGAGGTAACTCCTCACTCTGTTCATCAAACATCCTTTTGATAAGCGGAATACCGAGAGGAGTTTTTTGAGAATGAGTGATTGCGAGTATATTTACGCCGAATTTTTTCTTTGCGAGTAAAAGATAGGCGAGAGCCATGATATCGTCGCTGTCAGAACCAACATCAGTGTCAAGGATTATATCCATTTTGTTTTCCTCCCGAATTTTCAAAACTAAACGTATTATAACATAAAAAAACTGTAAATGCAACAATTATTTGTCGTAAAAAATCGAAGTAATCCGTCAGAAATTTATTTTTGCTTGAAACAGGTTGTTTACTTGTCAGTACAAATTGAAAACTTTAAGGTTGCAGCAAAATAAAACTTCTGATATCTTTAAAATAATTTGTTAAGACCTTATTTTTCTGAAAAAGAATGAAAGAAAACAATTGACGCAAAATAATTGACAAAGTATTGATTCTGTGATATAATTAAGCGGTTTGAAAAAACAGGATTGCCCGACCGGGCTTTTAGGAAAGGAATTTATTATGAAGGCTAACGGAAGATTTTTCGGTGTGATGTTTATATTCAATCTGATATGCGGAACTCTCGGCTTTTTGATACTTTGGGGAATCAGGGCACTGACAGACAATTCACCTGTCGGGATAGTCGTTTTCGGAGTAATAGCCGCTGTGTTTGCCGCTTATGTGAACTTTTTCATCGTAAAAAAATCCAAACTTAAAACCTTGTATTTTTTGTACGGTACTTTTGTTAACTTGATTTTTCTGGCAGTGTTTACAGCATTGACAATGATTTTCTGAAATCTTTACTGCTTACATTGAGATCATTCTCATCATGAGGTAACTGATTTTAATAAGGTTTCCGGTTTTCATAACAATAGGGATCAGGATTTCTTACGGAAAAATCGTTATTTACCATAAGTATATATAAAAATCACCCGTCATCATTTCCGGATGGCGAGTGATTTTTTTGTTTATTTGAAGAGTAAAACGAGCGGATTTTCAGTTTTTCTCAGCCCGTTTTTAAGTGGACAGCTGATTTTGTCCACAGAGTGATGCCGAAAATTCCTGTTGCAAAACAAACGGTTTTCAATCAGATGTAAACCGCTGAAATTCGGTATGCTGAATTTATTCTGAACGAAGGGCTTCAACGGGATCTTTATTTGCGGCAAGTTTTGAAGGAATAAGTCCCGCAATCAGAGTAAGCAGCATACTTATAACTACGAGAATGATTCCGCCGAGAACCGGCAATGCCGCAAGCCCCGAGATACCGGAAAAAATACTGATTATTATTGAAATCGGAATGTTCAGAATAACTGTGACCATGATTCCGATAAATCCGGAAGCAAATCCGATTATCAGAGTTTCGGCGTTAAACACCCTTGAAATATCACGTTTGGAAGCGCCCAGTGCACGCAGAATACCTATTTCCTTTGTGCGCTCAAGTACTGAAATATAGGTTATAATACCTATCATAATTGAAGACACTACGAGTGAAATCGAAACAAATGCAATGAGTACATAAGTGATGGCGTTTATGATAGTTGTAACGCTTGACATTATAAGTCCGAAGTAATCGGTATAAGAAATCACATCGGCTTCGTCTGTCTGAGCGGCATTATAATCTGCAATAATATCGGCAATCATCTCTTTTTCTTCGAAACTGCCGGCGTAAATTGAAATATAACTGGGGTCGCTTTTGTCAACAATTCCGATCATTTTGTAGTTTTCCTGCAGAGTAGTGGGAGATTCGACCGGAACGTATTCATCATAAAACTCTGACAGTCTGCTCTCGTATATTCCGCTTTCAATTGCCAGATCGAAAGCCTCAGCAAGCTTTTGATTCTTGCTTTCCTCGCTTTGAGAAGCGGCTTTTTGTGAAGCGTAAATGCTTTTTGCCTCGGTTGTGATCAGTGAATCGAAAATTTCAGATATCTTGTCACTGCTCATTCCGTTTACCTCTGAGGTAATTACATCGGTCGGAAGGTCGGTAATTTCGGAATAATATGAGATGATGTAAGATTTCTTAAAATCGTCATCGGTGAAAGCCGAAATAACAAGGTAATAGTTTACGCATGGTCCGGAAGATTTTCCGTAAGCTGAAAGGATGTTGTTAAGAAGTCCGAGAATTTCCGCGTCGGTCATTTCGTCAATGTCTATATTGAAATTTCCGCCCTCGGTACTTACCATTTGTGAAGCGATAATTCTTACAATTCCCGGGTTTATCTGATAGAGCATGTTGATAATAAGCGTGGATTTTTCCGCATCGAGTTCGGTTGCAGAAGGAGTATTTATCACTGCGTCGACGTATTTTCCGGCTTCAGAGGAGAAATTTTCTCTGACGGTATTCAGGGCAAAATCATAAATATACTGATATAGCTGATCTCTGGTAAACGTTTCAAAATAAATGTTTGCGAGATCTTCGTTGCCTTCGCCTGCATACTCGATTACTATGCGCATCAGCTCTTCTCGTGTTGAATCGGGGGTTACGCCGATACCGCTGAGGTACAGCTCGGTTTGAGCTATAACATCATCCTCGTTCGGAGTAGTAAGGATTGACTTGTAAATTTCAGCCTTTTGGGATGTGCTTGCGGTGCTGAGATACGAGACAAAAGCACTGGCTTTCTGTTCATCGGAAAGAGTGCTGTCGTTTCCGGAGGAAAAGGGAAGTCCGGTAAAAACATCTTTCGTTGTATCGGCAAGCTGTTCTTTGACGATTTCCGAATTTCCGGTTTGCTCTATGAGGTAGTCGGTGAGAGCCGAAGTATAGATGAGCGTTCCGGAAAGTGCGCCTGATGTTGAATCCGGGTTTTGTTTGATAACTCCGACGACATTAAGTTCAAGACCGTTTGCGATAACTCCGCTGAGTTCTGTTTTTGTTCCGTCTTTACGGAGATCGATCCACTGTCCGTCTTTCTTGATGTAGTAATCGCTTGACGGTATTATTTTATATTTTATGCCGAGCAGTTCGTCGTACGTATATGAGGTTTTAATATCAGTACTGATATCCTGACCGTTCATTGCTCCGATCGCAAGTGAGAGCATCTGATCCGAGCTTATAAGTCCGAGACTGTACAGGGATATATCGCTTATCATGTTGTCTGATGAAACCAGAACGACGATTTCGTTTTTTGCGGTAGGCCATTTACCTGCGACAAGCTGATACTGCTGCTCGATCATTTCGTGCATGAGTTTGTCGGAACCTTCACTTGGCGGGAGCATTTCTTCCCAGACGTTATATCCTGCCATGCTTCCGGACATCAGGCTTGCGTTGCTGTCGCTGAGTCCCATACCGATTGCCATATTTTTGAAAAGCTCCTGAATATCAGACTTGTAGTAATTATTCTTTTCGTCGGATAGATAAGCATTTATTTCGACACCGTAACCGTATCTGATGATCTGACTCAGATCTTTTATGTCGCTGTTGCCTTTTTCAATGAATTCCATGAATTTTTTCAGATTGTTTGTGTTCACCTGAGGATTTAACATGTTTTTCATCAGGTCATAAGACACAGTACTCATGTATACAGTGTCCGGCTGTGGATTTTCCGGTTTTTTTGATCCGCCCATAAAAGTCGAAATCAGTGCAGAAATGTCCGCTTCTTCTTTGTTAAGAACTATCGGGTATGATGAAAGCGTTTCTCTTTGGATACGGGCAATATACGCATTTATACCGTTTGAAAGAGAAAGTATAAGAGCAATACCGATAATACCTATGCTTCCGGCAAATGAAGTCAGAATTGTTCTTGCTTTTTTGGTCATCAGGTTGTTGAGGGAAAGGGAAAGCGCAGTAAGGAAAGACATAGACGGCTTTCTTTTTTCTTTTTTGCTCACCGCAGTAACATCTTCACTTCTGCCCTGACTGATGATTTCCGAAACCTCTTTTTCCTCATCTTCCTGTGAGAAAGGATTTGTATCTCCCACAATGTGACCGTCTTTGAGTCTGATTATGCGGTCGGAATACTTTTCGGCGAGTTCAGGGTTATGAGTAACCATAATTATCAGCTTATCTTTGGAGATATCCTTAAGTATTTCCATAATCTGAACCGAAGTATCAGTGTCAAGAGCTCCCGTTGGTTCATCGGCAAGCAGGATTTCCGGATCATTGATAAGCGCACGTGCAATAGCTACACGTTGCATCTGACCGCCGGACATCTGACTGGGTTTTTTGTGAAGCTGATCACCGAGTCCGACTTTTCTGAGTACCTCTTCGGCTCTTTTTCTGCGTTCGGCTTTTGATATTCCGGAAAGCGTCAGAGAAAGCTCAACGTTTGACAGGACTGTCTGATGAGGAATCAGGTTATAGCTTTGAAAAACAAAACCGATGGAATGATTACGGTAGGCATCCCAGTCTGAGGCCTTGTATTTCACGGTAGAAACGCCCTTTATTCTGAGATCTCCTGAAGTATATCTGTCAAGACCGCCGATTATGTTCAGAAGAGTGGTTTTTCCGCAACCGGAGTGACCGAGCACAGAGACAAATTCGTTTTTTCTGAAACAGAGAGAAATATTGTCAAGGGCTTTGACAACAGTGTCGCCGCTTACGTATTCTTTTACAATATTGCTGAGAGTTAACATATTTGATCCTTTCGTATGGAGCTTGGCATATATTTACAAACACCATTTGAGTATACCACAATAATTTTAATATGAAAAAAATATTATAGAACAATGCGTAAACTTTTTTTATCAAATATATAATTTTCCGGAAATATAAAAACTCCGTAAAAGCCGGAAGCGTTTAATTTGCAGCTTTTTTTGCATTTTTTATATCTTCGATGATAAGTTTGATGTGTGCGGTTTCGGTTTCAGAAAGACCGTTTACGTCAATTGTCCGGGAACAGTCAAATTCGAGCAGATAATCGCAGGAAACCTTGAAAAATCCGGCTATTTTTACAAGCATTTCAATTGAAGGCTGAACGTTGTCGTTTTCCCAATTTGAAACACACTGTTTGCTGACGCCAAGCTCACTTGCAAGTTTTACCTGGCTTATCCCGTATGAAATTCTCAGTTTTTTTATCATTTCGCAAAGCATTACCGTTACCCCTTTAAAAGACAATTTTTACTATATTATTGTAACAATTTACTTGACATAGTAAAAATACTATGGTATACTTATTATTGACTGAAGTTATCTTTATAACCGGAAAAAGGAGAGTAGTTTAAATGCAACAACAGATGGTATATGCGTTCTTAAATGAAAATTTCAAAAAATTTCCCAAGAATAAATTGCAGGTTATTGAACAAAAACTTTACATGCTGCCTGATGATAAATACGAAGTTCTACGTTCGGTAAAACTACTTAAACCGGGACATGTAACCTTATTTTCCGTTTTTTTGGGAATGTTCGGCGTTGACAGATTTGTTTTAGGGGATATCGGGCTCGGTGTACTTAAACTGATTACTCACGGATTTTGCGGAATACTGTACATAATCGACTGGTTTTTGGTCTCCAAAGCAGCAAAAGAAAAAAATTTCAGAGAAATAATGTTGATAAATTAAATGAAAAAATATATTGTTCCGGTAGCAGCCCACGCTTTGTTTATTACGTTTGCCTTGACGGTACTGTTTTTTGGTTTCTGGGAATGCCCGTTTTTGAAACTGACAGGATTACCTTGCCCCACATGCGGAGTTTTGCGTGCTTTGAAAAGCCTTTTAATCGGGGACGTTTACGGATATTTTGAATATAATTTCTTTGCGATTCCGCTTGTATTTACATTTCTTGCAGCCGTTCACTATGGTAAATTCAGGAAAAAGAAAATACCGAGGTTATTAATTGTGCTGACGGCAACAGCGAATTTTGTTTTTTATTCGACAAGAATTTTTGTTGCTTTCGATATTTGGTGATAGAAACCTGACGGGGTTGTTATTAATCCATAAAAACATATATCCGGTTTGATAAGAATTCTGATAACACTTTAAATTAATAAGTAATGCCGTTTTTGCTGTACGTCTGCGCAGCAAGTCAGGAAAAATAAATAAAAAATCGGTAAAGCCTGCTTAAAGCAAAAACTTTACCGGTTTTTTATGTTTTTAAAATTGTAAGCAATAGTTAAAATTTCTGAAGATCAAATTCAGAGAACAATAACTCTTATTACTCCGTTTACTGCTTTGATTTTTTCTGCGTCAACATCACCCGTAACATCGTAAACCGCATAAACGTAATCGCCCTTTGTTGCGCTACCCGACGCTGCTACACCGCTTACCGCTTTGGTTATTTCAGCTACGTCAGCGTTTTTGGCGAGAACGCAAACTCTTTTGTCAGTTGTTCTCGGCATTTTGAAATTAGGATAGTTAACAGAATTTACAATGTTTCCGTTTTCAAGGTAGTCGATGGTCTGATTTGCCGCCATGACAGCACAGTTATCCTCTGATTCTTCCGTTGAAGCTCCGAGGTGAGGTACTGCGATAATTTTATCGCTTGCTCCGATGATTCCGACAGTGGGGAAGTCAACAACATATTTGGCAACCTTTCCGTTTTCAATAGCGGCTATCATTTCGCTCTCAATCACAAGATCCGCTCTTGAGAAGTTGAGAACTTTCACACCATCTTTCATAGAAGCAAGAGTTGCGGCGTTTATCATACCTTTTGTCTGAGGAGTTGCGGGAACATGAAGGGTTATGTAATCAGCACTGCGATAAATTTCATCGTAGCTTGAAGCTATCTTGACTTCCGGTGAAAGCATTTTTGCGGCGGCTTCCGAAAGATAAGGATCGCATCCTATTACCGTCATTCCGAGCGAACAAGCAACGTTTGCAACCAGTCTTCCGATAGCGCCGAGTCCGATTACGCCGAGGGTTTTACCCATTATCTCGCATCCGGCAAACTGAGCTTTTCCTTTTTCCACTTTTTTTGCCGCTTCCTCGTCGCCTTTAAGTGTTTTTACCCACTCAACTCCGCCGATTATATCTCTGGAAGCGAGGAGCAGGGCAGCAATCACTATCTCTTTTACGCCGTTGGCGTTAGCTCCGGGGGTATTGAAAACTACTATTCCGCTGTCAGCGCATCTGTCAAGCGGAATATTGTTAACACCGGCTCCCGCTCTTGCAATGCTTTTAAGAGAAGCGGGGAAAGCAGTTTCGTGAAGCACCGCAGAACGAACCAGTATAGCATCTGCGTTTTCGACGTTTTCACCTACGGTGTATTTTGCGGCGTCGAATTTATCGGTGCCGACTTTGGCTATTTTGTTCATTAACTGTATGTTATACATAAATGCCTCCGTAACTTAAACTCAGTTTTTGGGATTGTTCTTTGCGAATTCTTTCATGAACTCAACAAGTTTTACCACGCCTTCATAAGGCATCGCGTTATAAATAGAAGCTCTCATTCCTCCGACACTTCTGTGACCTTTGAGGTTTACGAGACCTGCCTTTGCGGCTTCGGACGGGAATTTCTTATCGAGTTCATCGACACCGGTAACGAATGTTACGTTCATCATAGAACGGCAATCTTTGATTACGGGTGCGATGTAATAATCCTGGCTGTCAAGATAATCGTAAAGATATGCGGCTTTTTTTACGTTCATTTCTTTCATCTTTTCAAGTCCGCCGAGTCCCAGAATCCACTGATACACAAGTCCTGCCATGTAAATTGAATAGCAGGGAGGAGTATTGTACATTGAACCGTTTTCAGCCATAAGCTTCCAGTCGAGCATTGAAGGCATATCAGGCTTACCGTATTCAAGAAGGTCTTCTCTCACTATTACGAGTGTGACACCGGCAGGAGCCATGTTTTTCTGAGCACCGGCATAGATTACGCCGAATTTGCTTACGTCGACCGGCTCGGATATTATGCAGGAAGACATGTCGGCAACCAGCGGGATATCACCTGTATCAGGTATGTAGTTGTATTTGGTACCGTAGATGGTGTTGTTGAAGCAGATATGAACATAGGAAGCGTCAGGAGAAATCATATCCTTTGTAACAACGGGGATACGGTCGAAATTCGTGTCCTTTGACGTAGCTATGCATTTGACGTCAAAGCCGAGACGCTGAGCCTCTTTGAAAGCTTTGCCTGAGAACTGACCGGAAACGACATAATCGGCTTTTCCGGTTCTTCCGATGAGGTTAAGCGGTACAGCCGCAAACTGTGTTGACGCACCTCCCTGTAAAAACAGCACTTTGTAGTTATCCGGTATAGCCATAAGCTCGCGGATTGATTTTTCGGCTGACTGAATAATTCCCTCGTATACGGATGAGCGATGACTCATCTCCATAACCGACATGCCGCTTCCGTTATAATCCATCATTTCGGAAGCTGCTTTTTCAAGTACCGGAACAGGAAGCATAGAGGGTCCTGCCGAAAAGTTAAAAACTCTGCTCATTTTTTACCAACCTTTCTGCGTCAAACGCTTGCTTATAATTAACGGAAGCCCCGCTCTGAGCGGCGCGGGTCAGAATTTCCGTACGTGCGTAACACACATATAACGTTATTATAAACCTTTTGGTTTTATTCGTCAAGTGTTTTTTGCAAATTTATTCGGCTAAATTAAGCTCCGGTCAACAAGCCGATCCAAGGAAAAGTAATACGGGCGTTATTGTTAACGGTTTCTGACTTGAAAAAACGACTTTTCTCTGATATACTGAATTTATGAAAAGATCTTTTTAACAACAAACAGATGTTGGAAAATCCTGATTAATACACCGACGTTAAGTAGCTGTACTTTTGCGGGAAGAATGGGAAAACCAATTAATCGTGCTAATATATACCTGAAGGTCAGAATGGCTTTAAATAGCTGAAATCCTGAATGTAAACAAAAAGGACTAGTTGATGGACATCTGAAAAGTTATTATAATGTTGAATAAGTTAAAACCTGAACTTCACGTAAACACAGAGGAAACTACTTATATCTGAAAAGTCTGACGTGTTTTACAAACAATAGAAATCTGAACGTCAAATATATATACCGGAGAACCGGTAACTGAATTCTGATAACAACGAAACTGTTTCGGAGGAAAAATATGGAAGAAAAAAAGCCGGCTGTACTTATGGTGCTTGATACACTTATAAAGTATTCTTCACATACAAAAAGGCTGACTCAGAGTGAAATTATTGAGCTGATCAGTAAGGACTGCGGAAATGCGCCTGACAGAAAAACAGTCAGAAATGCTCTGGAATTACTTGCGGAAAGCAGACTTAAGATCGGGTATACAGAAACAGACCACGCCGGCAAGAAAATAAAAAGTCAGTGGTACTACAAAGGGAAAGTGAGTCCGGAAAGTGCGCTGATAATTGCCGGGGCTTTGCTTTGCGGCAACAGCCCTGACTTGCAGGACGCAGAAAGAATTCTGGGTGAGCTCGGTTTTGACTTAAACGAAATATCGGAATGGACTGAACTTTTTTCCCGTGATGAAATAACCGAAGAAATAAATGTGGCTGCTGCCGGAAATATATCAGTTATCGCCAAGGCGTGCGCAGATAACAAAATGATAAGATTTTCCGTTCTTGATTACCGCACCCCATCTGGAGAGCGTCGTTTTCTGACCGATTCTTCCGGCAGTGTTTTGCGATATCTCGTAAAGCCTTTAAAAATCGTCAGCAGACGTAACCGGCTTTGTTTGCTGAGTGAAATCGGCGACAGCGGATACATACGATACTTTCCTCTCGATAAAATATCAAGTCCGGAAATAACCGGAATTGACAATCGAAAACAAAATAATATGTATCGCAAAAATGAGGAAATCAGGGAAACACATAAACGGGAAAAGATAGTCATTTTGGTCGATTCGTCGGTTACGGGTGAGGTCTTTGACTGTTTCGGAACGCAAAATACAGAACTGTTATGCAAATACGGCGAAAAAAGCGAGCTTGTAGTCAGGGCTGAGTTTAAAGAAGTTTTGACTTTTGTTCTCGGAAAGGGAAGCGTAGCAGAGCTTATTTCTCCGACAAAATACAGAAGACTTGCGGCAAGGGAATTAAAAAAAGCGTACGGAAAATATCTTACGGGCAAAAAGTACACGGGGTATCTGTCATCATTTTTTGTCGTCGGGATATTTTCCGGAATATTCTGTCGGGCTGCATCCGAAATGATTTCTGAAGGCTCTTGAAAATGAAAATACGTCAGGATAACCCACTGAATTTGCCGTTACCGTGACATCGCATTTATGCTTTATAAGCAGTTCGGCTGCCCTTTGCATACGAAAGTCGGAAAGATACTTTCCGGGAGATTTTCCGGTGGATCTCCGGAACAGTTCGCTGAAATAGCTGCGGTTGAGATGGAGCTTTTCTGAAATTCCGTTCACAGTCAGTCCGTTCTGATACTCCGAGTTTATAACGGCAATCGCTTTTTCCACGTAGTTATTTTCGTCTGAAATGTCCGAAGGCTTTTCCATAAGGAGCCCGAGAATCTGCCAGATCACGCCTGTCAGATAATATTCATATCCGCCGACCGACATATCAGTCTTGTTTTCGTAAAATGCGTCCAAAAACTGTTTTCTGCAATTGCTTTTTTTTACGATATCCGAGCTTGTCAGTTTTTCAGGCAAAGAAATTTCCGTTCTGAACCCTATCCAGATGTATTCCCACGGGTCTTCAGCGCTTGCCTCGTAATAAGTAATTTCATAAGGACGTATAACGAAAATATCATCCTCTGAAAGCTGGAAAGTGCCTCTTTTGGTTGAGAAAAAACCGCTACCTGAAACAACAAAATGCAAAAGCCAGTAGTCGCGTATGGCAGGTCCGTAAGCATGAGAAGGAATGCACTTCTGATAGCCGCAAATGACCGGACTGATAGGTTTTAACCGGTTTTTCAACACTGTTCTGTTATACATTTCATTCATAAAAAACTCCTTTAAGCGGAATATCGGCAAACAGTATTTTAAAACAATATACAACAAATTGCAATTGTTATTTGTAAAATTTTCTGATATATTTTAAACATGAGCCTGTAGGGCTTTGCATAAACCGAAAACAAATAAATCACCATAAGTCAAGAAAGGAAACAAAACATGGGAAAAATAACATTTATGGGAGCCGGAAGTACGGTATTTGCAAAAAACGTACTCGGTGACTCGATGCTGTCACCTGCACTCTGCGATTTTGAAATAGCACTGTATGATATTGACGGCGAGAGACTTGAAGAATCGTACACAATGGTAACGTTGCTGAACAAAAACATCAACGAAGGTCGCGCAAAGATCACGAAATACCTCGGCGTTGAAAACCGTAAAGATGCACTCAGAAACGCTGATTTCGTTGTCGATGCGATCCAGGTCGGCGGATATGAACCGTCAACGGTAATAGATTTTGAAATTCCGAAGAAATACGGCCTTCGCCAGACGATAGCCGATACTCTCGGCATAGGCGGAATATTCCGTGCGCTCAGAACCATCCCTGTTCTTGCCGATTTTGCAAAAGATATGGAAGAAGTATGTCCGAATGCTTATTTCCTTAACTATACGAACCCTATGGCGATGCTTTCCGGCTTTATGCAGAGATATACAAATGTAAAAACAGTCGGACTTTGTCACAGCGTTCAGGTTTGCTCTCGCAGTCTTCTTAAAGCGCTTGACATACCTTTCAAAGAACCCATAAGAGAGAAAATCGCCGGAATAAACCATATGGCATGGCTTCTTGAACTTCAGGATGCTGACGGTACGGATCTCTATCCTGAAATCAGAAAACGTGCGATAGCAGAACTTGAAAAGATGCCGGAAAGTCAGTGCAAGGATCTTGTGCGTTACGAGTACATACGTCGTCTCGGCTATTATTGCACAGAATCAAGCGAACATAACTCCGAATACAACAATCTGTTCATCAAATCCAAATATCCGGAGCTTATAGAACGCTACAATATTCCGCTTGACGAATATCCTCGCCGCTGTGTAAATCAGATAGCAAAATGGAAGCACGACAAGGAAGAGTATCTGAACGGAAATATTTCGCACACACGTTCGCACGAGTACGCTTCAAGAATTATGGAAGCAATAGTTACCGACGTGCCGTATAAGATCGGTGGAAACGTTATAAACAACGGACTTATAACCAATCTTCCTCGTGAAGCCTGCGTTGAGGTTCCTTGTCTTGTCAACCGCTTCGGTATTCAGCCGACAGTTGTGGGTGCGCTTCCGATTCAGTGTGCGGCGATGAATATGACAAACATAAACGTTCAGTTGCTGACAATAGAAGCTGCGGTAACCCGCAAGAAAGACGCCATATATCAGGCGGCAATGCTTGATCCTCACACATCGTCAGAACTTTCAATAGACGACATCGTAAAGATGTGCGACGAACTTATCGAAGCCCACGGTGATTACCTCCCCAAGTATAACTGATATCCACACTATTTGCTGTGCAAATCCTCAGAAAATATCAGAGAAAATTAATTCAGTTGTTGATCATTTTGAGTTATTTCAGTTTTCGGGTGCGATCGTAACTTTTTATTTACCCAATTATAATTTAATAATCTTACAATCCGGGCTTTTTCAGTCCGGATTGTTTTGGTTTTTGAAATTCTTGTAAAAACTATGTTGAAATTGAGTTTGTAAAATAAATTCATTTGTAAAAAACTAAAAAACAGGTAAAAAAAAGAGGTAAAAATGAAACTTGACAGATCTATTCGGAACAATATTAAGCTGAAAATCAGAATATAAATCAGAGCAAGTAAATAAAATCGTAAGTAGCCTGAAAGACTTAAACTTATAAATTAACACAAAAATAACAAAAAACATATACGCTTAACTTACATTTAACGTATAATATGTTGAAAGAACAGGGAGAAAATGTTAGAATAACGTGAAAACAAGAGCGGAGGGTGTATGAAAGTCGGAATTTTAACGAGCGGAGGAGACTGCTCAGGTCTTAATGCGGTAATACGTTCAATAGGGCTTACCCTGATGAACAATGTGAAAAATGTTGAAATATTGGGAATTCCTGAAGGGTACGGCGGGCTTATCCGAGGTGAAAGTTACCGTCTTGAAAGAAATGATTTTGAAGGAATTCTCGGGCTCGGGGGTACGATTCTCGGGACTTCCAGACAGCCGTTCAAAAAAATGACTGTGGCGGAAGAGAACGGAACAACAAGACTCGAAAAAATGTGCCGTAACTACCGCAAAATGGGGCTTGACTGTCTTTTTACCCTCGGCGGAGCCGGAACACATAAGACTGCGGCGCTGCTTTGCATGGAGGGTTGCAACGTTATAGGTCTCCCGAAAACAATTGACAATGATATTTTCGGCACAGATGTCACATTCGGATTTCAGAGTGCAGTTGAGGTCGCAACGGAAAGTATAGACCGGATTTATACAACGGCGGCGAGCCACAGGCGAACCATGCTTGTCGAAGTGATGGGCAACAAAGCCGGATGGCTTACACTTCATTCGGGTATTGCTTCCGGAGCCGACGCAATACTTTTACCGGAAATACCGTATGAGCCTGACGAACTGTGCGAGCTAATCGAAAAAAGGCAGAAAGACAGCAGATCCTGTACAATAATAGCGATTGCCGAAGGAGCTCTTCCCAAAAGTGAGGTCAAGCTGAAAAAAGAAGAAAGAAGATTTGTAAGAACCGAACGGGGCGAAACTACCGGCACACAGCATCTTGCGGAAATTCTTCAGGCAAATACCGGCGTCGAAACGAGGGTTTCGGTACTTGGGTATCTTCAAAGAGGCGGCACCCCTTGCGCCTTTGACAGACTTCTTTCGACAAGACTCGGAGGATTTGCGGCACTCCAGGCAGCAAACGGCAATTTCGGGGTAACGGTTGCGGTAAACGGAGAGCGTATAGTTTACAACGCTCTTGCCGATATTGCGGGAAAATACAAGTATGTTGATCCCAAGGGAAAATTGGTGCGTCTCGGCAGACTTACCGGAATTTCTTTCGGAGACTGAAACGGATATTTTGGAGCATCTGACAAAACCATTTCGTAAAAATCAAAGCAAAGAAAAAGTTCAGAGGAGGATATTTTATGAAAATAGCAGTTATTGATATAAGTTCAAGCGGTCTTTCTATGACAGTGGCTGAAGCAGGTAAAAGAAAAACAGAAATTTGTCTTAAGGAAAGGCTGTCCCTTTGCCTTCCGCATTATACTGACGGAGGAAAACTGTCGGATCTGGGTATCGAAAAGCTGACTTCCGGACTTGTAAATCTGAAAGATAAATGTGTGGGACTCGGAGTGGAGATAAGCTATCTGATTTCAACGGCTGCACTGCGTTATCTTGAAAACTGTGATCAGATAAGCCAGCGTGTTTATGAGGCAACCGGCTTTCCGATTAATTTTATCGATGGAAAAACCGAGGCATACTGCGACTATGTTGCCAACCGATATTACTCATCACTGCCGCAGGCAGTCCTGATGGATCTCGGAGGCAAAAGTATTGAAATATGCGATCTTTCTAAAAATAGAAAACAGGATATGCTATATCTTGATTTCGGGCTTCTTGACCTTCACCGTAAATTTGTAAATAAAATACTTCCGAGCGACGAAGAATCGGAAAAAATGCGTAAATATCTGAAAAAACAGTTTTCGGAAGCAGAGCTTCCGGGAAAAGGCACTTATCTTTCAGCGGTTGTTGTAGGCGCAACGGGAAAAGCAGTCTACGACATATATGCGGACTATACAGATGTTCCTGTCGAAGAAAACGGAATGACAATTGAATACGATAAATTCAGAAAAATGGTAAAGCATTTGCTTTCGGGAAAAGACAGAACAAAACTGATCCTTAAACACGCCCCGGAAAAGCTTTATCTCATAGTACCGGCGGCGATAACAATGAAAGCTCTGTTCAAAAGATTCGGCGTCGAACATATCGTGGTAAGCGACAGCGGGGTAAAAGAGGGATATCTGTACCTTGTTCTGCATACCAAGGAAAAAGGTGTCTGCTACGATTACCGTACCGGAAAAGTAAACGAATCTCCCTTTGAAAAAGAAGAAACCGAAGTAAAAGCGGAGGCAAGGCGGAGAAGACGGTCATCCCGTTCCGTTGAGAATTCTGTGAAAGCAGACGGAAACGAGCAGGAAAATTTCGTTTCCGACACTGCTGAAAGCGGTCAGCAGAATTCTGTAAAAGAAAGTGAATTTATTTCTGAAAACACCGTAACAGATACGGTAACTAATGCCGATACTGAATCGGAAAAATGAAATTCGTTTTTATTCCGATTTAACCCGAAAATGAGATAAAGAGCAGAAGCGGTTTTATTTTGCTCCCAAAAAGCCATCCGTACGGATGGAAGCGTAGTTAACAGGCAGATTATTACTTTTGTATCAAACGGAATTTATCAACCGCTCAAAACACTTCAAAGCGAGGAAAAAGATGAAAGAAGCAGTTATCAGCGACCGTATCGGAAAACGGTTCAGAAAAGGCATATATATGAATCGGGAATACAGTTGGCTGTTGTTCAATAAGCGAGTGCTTGAGCAGTCGCAGGATCTGACCAACCCGATTCTTGAACGTTGCAGATTCATATCGATATTTACTTCAAACCTCGATGAGTTTTTCATGGTTAGAGTCGGTAGTCTCTGGAACGAAATGCTCACATCGCCGGACGAAAAGGAAAATAAAACAGACCTTACAGCATCTGAGCAGCTTGAAGGAATTTGTGATTATGTAAGGAAACTTTATCCTATCAGAACCAGATATTATTCAAGGCTACGTAAAGAGCTTTCTCTTCACGGAATAAAGATAATGACCGATACGGATCTGACCGGCAGACAGAAAGAAATTTGCGAGCGGATATTTACAGACTCGGTACTGCCGCTTCTGTCGCCGCTTGTACTTGACGCCAAACATCCGCTTATGCAGTTTGAAAACAAGCAGGAATATATGCTGTACGAGCTTGAAAAAGAGGGCAGACGTATGGTGGGTGTCATGAAAGTACATCCGGGTCTTGACAGAATTTACAGGATAGGAGAGGGAAAGAAAGTCCGTCTTATGCCTCTTGAAGAAATGATACGCGCATTCGGTGACAAAGCCTTTACCGGTTATGATGTCAAGGATAAACTTTATCTGCGGGTTACAAGAAACGCGGATTTTGACACTCAGATTGACGATACAGACCTTGAACATGACTATCCCGAGCAAATGAAACAGAAGGTTGATTCGAGGGCAACTCAGTGTGCGGTAAGACTTGAAACGGACAGAGAGGATTCAAAGCTGCTTGAGTTCGCAAAGAAACTTTTGCATCTGCCGTCAAAATTCTGTTTTGTTTCCCCGAATTTTTTCAGGTATAATTTTCTGGGAAATCTTGCTGGATATATTCCTGATGAACAAAAAGCCGATATGCTTTACAAACCTTTTTCGGGAGCTGAAGTGTTTACCGGAAGTTCGGTTATAGATGAGATTTTCCGGCGTGATCTGTTTTTGTCATACCCTTACGACAGCATGAGCACGCTTGTTAAGCTCCTTGAGGAATGTACGGTCGACGACCGTGTGCAGTCTGTACAGATAACCATATACCGTCTTGCAAGTCATTCAAGGATAGCCGAACTGCTTTGCAAAGCGAGTGAAAACGGAAAACAGGTAACTGTTGTCATTGAGTTAAGCGCAAGGTTTGATGAAGAGAATAATATGTACTTTGCCGATAAACTTAAAAATGCCGGATGCACGATTATTTACGGCATGGGAAATTACAAAGTACATTCAAAAATTCTGTCTGTTGTGCTCAAGGAAAAAGACAACATAAAATATATAACTCATCTCGGCACCGGAAATTACAATGAGTCAACAAGCAAGCAGTATACGGACTTGAACATACTTACCTCAGACCGTCTGATCGGTGAGGACGCTGTGGCGTTTTTTCAGAATATTGCCATTGCAAATACTGATTTCAGTTACGAAAGACTTCTCGTTGCTCCTAAGACCCTTAAGTCGGGAATTATAGCGCTTATTGATGAGGAAACGGAAAAAGCCAAACGCGGTCAGAATGCTGTGATTCTCGCAAAGATGAACAGCCTGACTGATAAGGAAATGATCGATAAGTTTGCTGAGGCGAGCGAAGCGGGGGTGCAAATTACCCTAATTGTACGAGGTATATGTTGCCTTGTTCCCGGAATTGAAGGAAAAACGGATAACATTAAGATAATAAGTATTGTCGGAAGATTTCTCGAGCATTCAAGAGTTTACGTTTTCGGAGAGGGAAGCGAACGTAAAATGTATATATCGAGTGCGGATCTTATGACGAGAAATGTAAGCAAGAGAGTTGAAATAGCGGCGCCGGTGCTTGATGCCGAAATAGCCGACAGAATTTATGACGATTTGCAGACAATGCTGACCGATAACGTAAAGGCGTCAAAGCTTTGCAGTGACGGTAAGTACAGACGTGTGGAAACTCTCGGAGAAATGGTTGATGCCCAGCAGCAGTTCATTATAGAGGCAACTGAAGAAGCTGCTCTGTAAAATTCATGTTTTGGTCAGATGCGGTTTCGGTTTTGTATGTATGACTATGTGAAAATATACTTTAATTCGTTACTGAAAATTTATGGGCTTACTCAGATGCAGATTTCAAGCATTTTAGTAAGCCCGTTTTGATTAATAAGCAGATTTGAATGGTAGTTAAAAATATAAGTAAATAGCATAATGATACCTTACGCCATATGTTTAAGTCTGATTTTTTTGGCAAGTGGTGTGCGGAAAGCGAGGTTTTGTAAGTTACAGAATAATATCGACATAAAGCGGAAAAAGGTCTGAAAACTTATCAAAATAAATCGGAGCGTGGCGTTTGAAACGCAGCACGGTTGGATTATTTTTCCCGAAAACTATGATATGGTAAATTGTTTCGCTGAAGTTACCCGGTTCATCGTGCGAAAATCCGGACGAAAAGCAGAAATGGTGTCCACGGGTTTCGTCAGGTGGTTCTTCGGACAGATCGTGCGCTTCAATCCATCCTCGTTTGAGTGCGGCTTTGAGGCAGGGGCTTTCCATCACATCGTTAAAATCATTTTTTCACTGGTTGTTAGATGCGATTCTCATAATAAATAAAAGTTATTGTTAATTTATCCGCTGAGACAATTGTCGTGAGAGGGATTTTCGGTAAGCAGTTTTTTATAGGAAAAATCTATTGCCGCAGCACCTGACGGAGCTGTG
This sequence comes from uncultured Clostridia bacterium, assembly GCA_944391815.1. GTDB lineage: Bacteria > Bacillota > Clostridia > Oscillospirales > CAG-272 > SIG673. The sequence continues at coordinate 82,467 of CALXUV010000028.1, forward strand.
ATAAGGATAGCGGTAACTGCAACGCTCAAAACTATCTGACCGCAGGGAACTCCCATTGAAAGCGGAACGGAACCGATCGCCGCCTGAACGGTTGCGCAAGTATGCAAGTGCGCAGAACAAACATTCTTTTGCGGAAAAACCTGACCTGAAAGTACATATAAACACGCCGACCGATCGGATAAATAAAGCCAAAAATATCAGTATAAGCACTTTTATTCCGGATTTTGCGGCATAGGAAACGTCTACCGAGGCTCCGACCAACACAAAAAGCAGTATTTCGGCTGGAAGCCACAGTCGTGAAAATTTTTCGGAAAGGCGGTCCGCTACCGTCTCTTTTTTGTTTTTAATAATGACAGCCATTGAGATAACCGCAATAAGACCGGAAAAAGGTATTATTTTTGAAGTTATGAATTCTTCGGCTCCGGTAAAAAGAAAAGCCATAGCCATGAGTATAGTGACTTTTATGCTGTCACGTATATGAATTTTTGAAAAAAGTGCAGCCAGAACGGCACCGAAAGCAACTCCGATGAGTACACCGCTGAAAACGGAAATAGGTACACTCAGCAAATAAATGAATGAAAAACTGCCTCCCGTTTCCATTCCGAGGAATGATGTAAACATTACGATTACATAAACGTCGTCAAGAGAAGCACCGGCGAGAATCATCTGAGGAATGTTTTTATCTGTCCCGTAATTTTTTTCTGTAAGTGAAACCATTTTAGGTACGACCACTGCCGGTGAAACCGCACCAAGAACTGCACCGAGAACAGCAGACTCTGTAAAACTGAGCGAAAGAAGAGGGAGAGCCGGCAGGATAACGGCGACTATTTCAAAAGACGCCGGCAGAAATGACATCAGCAGAGACGGCCTGCCGATTTTTTTCAGATCGCAAAATCTGAGAGAAAGTCCAGCCTTGATAAGGATAATTATCAGAGCTATCTTGCGCAGTTCAGCTGAAATTCCCAAAAGCGCAGGATCCAAAATATTCAGAACATAGGGACCGCATAATATTCCGGTAAGCAGCATCCCGACAAGTTTAGGAATATGTATTTTTCTGAAAAATAAAAGCAGAAATCAAACCGAGCAAAAATACAGTTCCGAGAGAAAAAAATCATAAAATTCCTTTCCGAGGAACAAAAAAGCCAATGTCCCCCTGCAACAAAAAATGCAGAAGTCATCAGCTTAAAAAGCGGTTCCGGTTACACACCGAGGGAGAACTTCATTCCCTGTATTCAGTTAAGTGTTACTAATAATATATAGCGTCCAAAGTTAAGTCTTAAAATCTGTTAAAATCCACTTACGGCGTTATTGTAGCACAGAAACCGTAATTTGTCAATAACTGCGTAAATAAAACTTGATTTTTCATGCGTAAATAAAACTTGATTTTTCTGATTTTCTCAAAAAACATTTCTGTAATATTAGTATGCTTGAATTTTAATTGAAAAGTTTTTTGCAACTGCTTTAGCTCATTAATGTTTAAGACTTTTCTACGCTGTTTTATAAAGCTATTTGTATAAAATTCTAATGATTTTATGTATCTTACAAAGTAAAAAACTGCCAATGTTGACAATGGAGTAATAATATGTTATAATTTGGTTGCAAAGTATCGGTTTTGTCGATTAAATTTTCTGCAAGTTAAATTTCTCCGAGGTTTCAGGAGTGGCTAAAAAATTTCACGCAAAATCAAAACGGCAAATATGTAATATAATATCAGTAGTTTACAGTAAAGCAAATATCAGTATTGTCTTATAAGTAAAAAAAATTTTAATCAGAATCAGGTTTCAGTTCTTATTTCCGGTTAAGCTTAGTAATTTTATTATAACTTAAAAATCTTATTTTCTTTAAATTGAAAATAACGGAACAGCGCCGTTGTCAACAAATTGATTAAAATGAGTTAGTAAAGGAGAAAGCTGAAATGAAAAAACGTTTTTACGCAAAACTTTTGCTTGTGTTATTCTGTTTAATGTCACTGAACATATTTCTGCCGATTCCGGTAAATGCCGATACCGGCCCGAAACCTTCCGTTGTGATAAATTTCAACGGTCTGACAGATAAAATCTGTTACGGAACTTTACTTTCATCTACATCGAGTACCGGTCCTTCTTCTGCATGGAACGGAGAGGAAAGCAGTGCGATACATAACGAAAACGAGCGTTATGAATATGTAGACTACGGATACGACATATGGAAAGCATTCGTTGATTATAAAGATGAGGACGGGTATTATTTTCTTCAGGAAGCATGGAATGTCAGCGAAACGAAAAGTTTAAGCTGGACATATTACCCTCCTCAGAAATTTAAAATACTGCTTTATTTTCCCGAAACCAATACTTACGCCGTCAGTGGAATTTGTGAAAGATATGCATTTGATACCTATTATACTGTTGACGTTGATGAAGCTGCAATAACGGCAACAAATTACGATCAGACAAACAGCACAGATGCAAGGCTTGATGCTTTCAGAAGTTACAATTTTAGCAGAGAAGCCATATCTTTGATTATAAGAATATGCATTACTATTGTTATAGAAATTGTTATTGCCTTGCTGTTTGGAATAAATAAATTTAAACAGATACTTACAATACTATGCGTTAATCTGATCACTCAAATACTACTGAACCTGAGCCTTAATACACTTAGTTACAGAACCTATTATATAACCTATATTTTGCTTTATATAATCATTGAATTGCTGATAATTGCTATCGAAGCAGCTGTCTACTGCAAAGTGTTTAAAGTAATCGCTGAATCTGAAACACCTAAACTTAAACTGAACATAAAAACTGCCGATGAAGATCTGCAAATTAATGTTGGCGAGCAACCGTTTTGTAAAACAGAAAATGGGCAGTTTTGCATGGTAAATCTTAAAGGTTCTGACTCTGAAGAAAAAACTGAGATAAAGCTGTCAGGTGCGCTTTTATCGAAAATTTTTGATAAAAGAAATTCAAACCTCAAATATATAATTTACGCATTTCTTGCAAACGCAATATCATTTGTGTTTGGTCTTGGTTTGTATCTTTATATTCCTCAGCTTTTTTAAAGTAAGACAAGTTTAATTTGCCTTAAGAAATCAGGAGTAATGAGGCAAAATAACAGTAGCATGAATTTGTACCGAAAACTAAGTTAAAAAGGAATTTGAAAACCGGTAGCAGTTATTAAACTAACCGAAAGTTGTTGGAATTTAAAACTGATTTGAAATTTATTGTTGTTTTTTATGCGTGATTGATGTCAGGTTGTGAAACTTAAACGAAGCAAGGCGTTGCAGAGTAAATTATTAAGTTTGATTTTCGATATATTAAAAAATCCGGAAAAGTCCGAGGTTACAGATAATGAAAGCTCTGATTGATTTTCTTAAAGTTACAGATGATAAAATTTATCGAAGGTATGTAACTGTTGAGCGCAATATCAAGGCGGCAAGTAACTCTTTTTACGACTCATACCTTGACCTGCTTGAAGAATTTCTGAAAGTTGTTGCTGCTGAGTTCGATATTTCTCTGGAAATGCGTGAAACCTGCGGCGGAATATTGAAAAAAAGTTGCATACATTCTTTATTTACCGAAAAGTTTGGTCTTGACGAATACACATACGGCAAAATGCAGGACTACACTTTGAAGGTTAACGGACACAAGCACAAAAACGAAAAACTTGTTTCGGAAGAAATAGTAAACAAGTATATGAATGTCTTTTTACGTTCCGTGTCTGCTTTTGCATCATATAAGGGGTTATCATCCTGCGGACCGGATGAATTCGATTTTTCCGGAATTTTCGGTGAATACCATAAAGAAAACAGTATCCTTAAAAAAGAGATGACAGAACTAAGAAGAGAACTTGGTGAAGCAGTTGAGGCGCATAGGCTTAAGCAAAGTGATGTTGATCTTTACAAAAATCTTTTGTCACAGGCTGAAATAGAGAAGCTTAATCTCGATGAACAAAATTATGAGCTCCAAAAACAGATAAGCAAACTCAAAGACATTAAACTCAGCTCAATGGAAGAAAAACTTAACAAGACGATCGAGCTTCTGCACGAACTGACCGCACAGGTGGTGGAGAACAGGGCAATTTCCTATGCAGTCGGAGATACCATCTGCGGCAGGAAGCTTTTTGAATCATATGTTGAACGTGCGAAAGGAGATCTGAAACATGAACGGTAATCTGTTTGACAGATTAGACAGCCTTTCGAGAGGACAAGAGCAAGGAAACGAAAAACTCGATGAAATTTTGTCGGAAATCCGTCAAATGAACAATGCGGATTCAGCTCCGCAGAGTATAAGGCAACCGACAAAGGCGGAAGTTTACCAGACTATTATGCAGTTTGTTTTCCGGGCGGAAAAAACTGTCCATTTCAACGGAAGCAATTTGTATTTCAAGTCTGAGAAAAAAGCGACTGTTATTACGGGTCTTATTATGATTCTTGTCGGAATACTGTCTGCTTTTTCCGCTATTTTTAATTTCGGAATGTACAGCACCTGTACTTTTATAGAAAATATTTGGATCGTTTGTGTTATTTCATTGCTTTTCAAAATCGGCCGTACGCCTTATATTTTTGATCCGATTCTTTATGCGGACAGTATTCCGATGAAAAAGAATTATGATATGTACGGACTTCCGGAATTTTGCGGTTCGCTCAGGTTCAAATACAGATTTATAAAAATTCTGGCGTCAATAAGCGCCGTACTCAATGTAGTTGTCGGTTTTGAGCCGGATTTATCTTTTTTTCCGTTTTTGTTCATGACAGTGTCAGAGCTGATTTTTGTTTGTTTTTCGTTTTATTTTGCAAAAAAAGCCGCTGCATTTTTCAAAATGTACGACGCAATTTATCTCAGCGGCTTCAATAATAAAGGAACAGAAAGAATAACTTTGGTAAAAGTCAGGGATATAGATTCCCTTTACACCTACAATGAATACCAAAAAAGTTTTCTTTGCGAAGAAAATCAGCGATAAATTATTTTATGTAATATCGGCACCGCGGATAATGTTTAAGTGCCTGTTTACTTAATTATCTTATGTACACTATGTGAAAAATCTATCAAGTTAAAGCTGGCGTATACCCGTGAATTTATTTTAATGCCGTTTGTTTATTCAAACGGTATTTTTTTGTTTTGTCAGTCGTGGCATTTTATTTATCAGAGGTATTGTCAATATAAGTTAAATCGAGATTTTTATTGTTGTGTTTGTTGGATTAATATATACAATTTGCTATTAACAAAGATATATTGGACAGTTTAATTTTTATTACATGTTTGTCTTGTGCTGAATCTCAGTAAAAATAAAATGTATTAACTGATAAAAACAATGATCTGTTTTTCTTATTTTACAAAAAAATCCACCCTTTCACTGGGAAAGGATGGATAAAACATCTACATCAAAGAAATCCGCAATTTGTTCAACGGTATCAAGATTTTTGATACCGTTTTTTATCCAGCGCCGTACGGTACGGACATCCGTTCCGAACACGAAAGCAAAGTTTTCCTGCGTGGCATAAGCGGAGCTCTTGATAAGACGTTTCAGATTTGCCCCGGCAGTTTTGCTTGGGCATTCTTTTTTTTGTTCCATAACAGCAACCCTCCTTTGCTTAGCCGAGGCTTTGCTCCGGAAAATTACGCTGTCGGAACTGACTACATTATACCCGATTTACTGAATTTGTCAACCCACCCATCAAAAACAGTAATGAAATCATAAACTTATGAAAATGAATCGGTATAATCCTGATTTTAAATATTAATGTTAATGTTTTTCAATAAATTAAACATAGATAGCAGCATTTTAACGCAATGATTTGAAATTTTCAGCTGAAATCAGTACGTTAAATGAAAGGCAGTAAGGATTTATCAATTACAAATGCGTATTTTGAATTTAAATATCTGATGTTTATTGCTAAATAAAAAATCACTCCCTATCAGAAAAGACGACGGCTGACTTGGTTGTACTGATCTTGAAATCGGTGATTATTTTAAAACTTTACTAAGTTCCTTAGAAAGTTTTGACTGAAACATTTTGTTGCTGTATTTGCTGTAATTCCGACGATTACATTAATAAAAACGTTTGTAATAGGTTTAAAGAAGTGAACAGATATAATGCATTTTCAAAGTGTTTCCGATACCGCTCGGCAGTAAAATTCCGTCGGACCGGAAGCCGTTTTTTCATAAAATGTTATAGCACGACGGTTTTATTTAAGAACCCAAAGAGAAACCCCTGAAAATCCCCGTTTTATTATTTCTTTTTTTGCCCAATCAATTGCTTTTTGACCGAACCCTTTTCCGATGTAGTCGGGATCAAGGTAAAGATCGCCGATTTCACAGAAGTCAGTATCTTTTTTATCATCTCCCGGACGGTCTATGCCGACAAATCCGATTATCTGATTTTCAAAAACAATAACGTATTGATTACATTTGTTGTTATTTAGCAGTGCGCTCCACATTCCGGCTCTTTTTTCATTATGAGAATCAATGATATTTTTCGGGACGATTTTGCTGTAAGCAAAATTCCATGACTTTATGTGGATTTTTGCACAAGTCAAAGCATCGTCAGGCGTAGCAAGACGGATATAAAAGCTTTCATTAGGATCGTTCATTTGAATTGCTCCTTAAATTAATCTAATTGTGAATCGCAAATTTTATTGCATTTTTATGCTTAAATGCCAAACATGTTGTATTGATTTTTTCCGAGAGATTGTATTTAACCTTAAAAACGATGTCGGATAACAAGCACGGATGAAGGTGCTTTTTATGATTGCGATAGCTCGACAAGTGTAGTAGTACCTGACAGTGTAACAAATATGCCCTTTCATAACAGGTGCCATTGTCTGCGTTTGTTTCTATGCTTTTAATATATTAACATTTGTAACATATCTCAAGTATCAACACTTTAGTTTATGAAACATGCCTACACGCAACCGCTTTCTGTCTGTTTCTTATATTCATTACCACGAAGAAATATATAAAAACATTAAATTTAATCTACATTCGCACAAACGATTTTATAAAAACCTTGTGCTGCAGCACAAGAAAAAAATTCTTGAACGGTGTACACTCCCGATGTTTTAAATGTCAACAAGTTATTGTGATGCATTATTGCGTTCAGTAACTTCTTTTTACTACTTTAAAATATGGCTGTCTGTTTACTATTTTTGGCATATATACTTCACCTGTATAATTCAATTACATCTACACATTTCATTTTCGGAATATCACCTGATGTTATAGTCTTCTCATTATTGTCCATATAGGTTTGCTTCTTAATATATATCCATTCTTTCATTTCAGCTTATAGTTTGCGGTATATATTGTCTGCCTTGTTTTAATATTTTTCGGTAAGCCATAATAATATCACTGCTTCTGCAATAGATAAATTCTCATTTACAGACTTGTAAGGTATACTGCGAAAGCTGCCAACGTTTCTATAAAAACTGAAAAAAGGTGATACAGAATACTCGTTTGAGTCTACGGTATCGCCTTTTTCGCTTATATAGAACTTCTGTCAGGTTTGATTATTATTATATTGTGTGAGGACATTTAATGTTGACAGGCTACGGTTTGGACACTTTCATTTATTTTGCGCAAATTCTATTTTCAGAAAATGAATTTGTGTGCCGGATCTCTTTGCGATTTAGTGGCTGAGCTCTGTTTGCATATCTTTGAACATCTATCGTAAGAACAATAATCTGAATATCGTGTTTACCGGACTTCTGACGCGGCTTCAATCAATTAATTCATTCATTCATACACACGTTTAATCCCTCTCATTTGCCGGAAAATATTGTAGTTTTGTTCAGATAATCGTGGAACAGACTTAATGTCTGCGAATGAACCAAAGACTTTCATTCTGTGTAATATCTCACGATTAAAACTTCAGATGACATTGTTTGTGTGGAGCCCCGACATCTTTAATATAGCTCGGTATAGACATCGATATTCTGCTGATCCCAGATATTTTAATGAGTTTGCAACTTTAACGGAACAGCTTGAACATGGACTTGAGCGACGCTGTAAAAATATGCGAATCATCCCGAAACGTGTAAGCGAAAACCTCGGAGACTGAGGGGGCTCTTTGAATGCTATGCCAAAAAATACTGATATCGTATCTCTGTGAATATTTTTGCGGAGTCAATAACACCATTGAGCAAAGGATAAGGGATCGAAAAGCTTACTGAATTCCATGCGCCGAACGGCAAAGGGAACTGAGCGTGATTATCTAAAGATACAAATCAAAGTGATAAATGCTGATATTTAAAAGTCAGAAAAGAGGAAATTCTGTGCCGGAATATCGCTTTTCGGAGCGCCGGCATAGAGTAAGCAGTTCCCCTGATTGAAATGTCTGACAGACAAAAAATAAAACCGAAGAAAATTAAGAATAACTCCGCATTATAACAAACATTTGCTGAAATCAAGAATATAATTGATAAAAATTGTTGAGTGCAATTAGGAAGAATGAATATTGGCAAGTCGAATTGGAATTACTGTTCAAAAGAAACTCCTGATTCGGTTCTTTGAATTTTACTGAAAAATTATAGATCTGACATTAAAGATGAATCTTAAAAAAACTAAAAATATTCAGAAAACCTCGATTTGCACTTGGAAATTCGGGACTTTTGTGGTATAATGTAATTCAGTGAATTATAACATCGAGTAGTAAGATCGTTTAAGCGGAAAAACATGACTGCCATTTATGAAAAACTTTTGAAAATCTTTATTGGCAGCGACATGAAGAAAAATTACTACGCGAATCTTGCATATGAATAACTTTACAATCTTCAAAATGAGCAAGGGCATAAATGTCACAACAGGTTACCTTTGCAAAATCTGCAAAGGACCTAGAGAACGGTCTGAAAATTACTCGTCACTCAATCAGAAAGGAGTTTAAGCTGATGGCACGAGGATATATCAGAAAGCCATCGTTTGGCAAAATAGTTGGTGCTTACCGTTCGCAATGGAAACGCTTTTGGCTACGACTCTTTACATTTGGAGCTTACGGAAGCAAGGGCATGGGTTGGTGGCGAAATCCTAAGAAAGCAACTTATAACCGGTGGTACAATCGCACATCAATAAGTTTATACAAAATGTTTGGCTGCAAACCTTCTTTTGCAGTGTGCTTCATTGCGTGCTTGTTTGCCTCTGTATTCAGCATAGTTGTGGCACCGGTCGATGCAGCCAAAGCCGGAGTGAAAGCACACAAAATAAAAAAGGCGCAAAAGGAGCGAGCAGCATTAACAGGAACATCGTCCGTAACATCAGCTTCTGATTCGGAAACAGCAACAGCAAGAACCGGTGACAGCAGTTCTGAGTATCATTCCGAATCCGATTCAACGCCGCAAACTTCTTCAGCCACTCATACACCACCTAAAAACATTAACAATAAAACGTTATCAGCGGTACGATCCTCAAATTCGGTTTCAACAGCCACTAAAATCAAAAAGACCACAGAAAAGAAAATAGTAGCTACTGCTTACACGGCTCCAACGGCTGAACATGGAAAAGAAGAAACACTTTATTATTCTTACACATACTGCCCATCATTTGAACCCGAACCCAACGCGCCGGAAGCCGCTGAAACAGAACCCCTTAAAGAGCCGGACCAGAACACGCCGAAATCTACGCCAAAGCACGAAAGTGATCAATACATTTGCAAGAGAATGATAATTGAAGGCTCGTTTAATTGTGATTCTGCTGTTCTCGCAAAGTTAGAGATCGGCACTTATTTTGACCTTGAAACAGAACCCGACAATCCTAATGATAAGGATGCTGTAAAATTACTGTATAAAGGTGAGAAGATCGGTTACATTGCCAAGGCAGACAAGCTGTTGTTTGTGACTTCTCTCAAGTTAAAGAGGAATATTTACGGTGTTATAACCAATGTTATTACAGAAGGTAATTTCACAAAATACGAATACGAAACATGGTTTGATAATTCAAAAAAATAATATTATTCACCCAGTATTTCGGAGCAATATGCAAAGAAAAATGGCTGAGTGAAAAGCTTTTTACAAAGCGAAAGTGTGAACTTATTGCTATATGAAAATTTGAGCATGGATAATGTTATGGAATTCACTTTTTTCACCCCGCATTGAAGTATTTAATTGCTCTGCGTAGTTTGAATTTTACGTATTACAGCTTTCTTGAATACAAAATTTCCATCGGCAATATTAAGTCTAACGGAAAAACTACTTGATTTTTTCTCTGAATGGCGAGTATTTATTCGGCTATTTTGTAGATTGTTTAACTTTCCTGTGTGGTTAGATTAACAATTCAGTTAGTAAATGTTATATAAATAAATGTTATATAAATAAAGAGACCCTCGATACTTTCCGGTAAAAAGCTGTCGCTTTTTCAGGCTGTCTTACTTGACAGCCGATTTTTCTTTTCGTCTAAGTTAAAGACTTTGTCGCGTGTAATATAAACGGTTGAAAAAGGATGAAATTTATGGTATATTAAAAATATCTTAAATCAGGAGATAAATATGCTTACCTATACGTACATATCAAAAGGAAAATTCGGTTTGGTTGAGAAACCGAAGCCACAGATACATAACGAGAAGGATGCTGTTGTGAAAATGACGCTTGCGAGCATTTGCATGAGTGATCTGCACATCAAGCACGGCAGCGTACCGAGAGCTGTACCCGGAATCACTGTCGGTCATGAGATGGTCGGAATTGTCGAGAGTGTGGGGGCGGATGTGAAAACGGTCAAACCCGGTGACAGAGTTACGGTCAATGTTGAGACGTACTGCGGAGATTGCTTTTTCTGCAAGAAAGGCTTTGTCAACAACTGCACGGATAAGAATGGCGGATGGGCGCTTGGTTGCCGCATTGACGGCGGGCAGGCCGAATATGTGCGTGTACCGTATGCCGATCAAGGTCTTGATCTTATTCCCGAAAATGTGTCGGACGAACAAGCGCTGTTGGTGGGCGATGTTCTTGCCACGGGTTACTGGGCGGCGAAGATTTCGGAGATCAGCGAGGACGATACCGTCCTCATCATCGGTGCCGGACCGACCGGAATTTGTACACTGTTGTGTGCAAAACTGCATCATCCAAAGCGAATTATCGTTTGTGAGAGCGACGAGTACAGACGACAGTTTGTTAAGTTGCACTATCCCGATGTGCTTGTGACCTTGCCCGAAAATGTCCATGAGTTTGTGAAAGAGAACAGCGACCACGGCGGTGCTGATGTTGTGCTCGAGGTGGCAGGTGCTAAGGAAACCTTTCGCATGGCGTGGGAATGCGCAAGACCGAATGCAATAGTCACAATCGTTGCTCTCTACGACGAGCCACAGACCTTGCCATTGCCCGATATGTACGGCAAAAATCTGATCTTCAAGACCGGCGGTGTTGACGGTTGCAATTGCAGGGATATACTCGACCTCATCGCCAAGGGAAAGATCGATACGACTCCGCTGATTACGCACACATTCAGCCTTGCCGATATTGATTCGGCGTATGAGCTGTTTGAGAACAGACGGGATAATGTAATTAAGGTGGCAGTAAAAAACGATACTAAATCAATATTTTAAGGAAAGAACAAATCAGATGGTGCAATTACAAAAAAGTAAAAATTGAACAAATAACTAAAGTGATATAATTTTTGTGGTAACATTTTTTGAATGTTAATTCCGGACAGTAGATGTAAAGCAATTGCGAAAGCGATATTGATACAATTTTTTAAATTGCAGAAAAGTAGTAAAAAGATTATCACCGGCGATAGAGTAAGGTTAGCATATTGGCGTATAATTGAAAAAACACTGTATTTGGAGAATTTTTGCGTACTTCTGCTGGATTTAACAAAAAGCAAAATAATAATCACAATGGGATTTTCAGATATATTTTTACTGAATGCACATGTCTTTCGCAAGTCGATCTTGTTAGTTAAAAAAATATTTGATTAATAAAAGCCTACCCAAAAAGTTTTACATTAAAAAACAATGGCTTGTTTGTCTGAATATTATTTTGCACTCAGCTTAAGATTTGTTTGAAAATCGAACTTTTTGCGAGCTAATGAAATTGTAATATCAATTCATACTTCGATTTGTTTATATCGCTGATTGAGAGTTAATGATTTTGTTCAAGTTAACAAAAATTGAACGATTTTGAGACTGGTTAAGTACAATTTGTTGACAAGTTTATATGTGTGTGCTACAATGTGCTTAATAAGTTTTAAAGATTGGAGCGTTCATTATGAAAATACGTACTAGACTCTTATCTTTTCTGATGGCTTTCATCATAGTATTAGGAGGTTTATACTTACCGGCAATATCCGCATCCCCTGAAGAGGCGACATTGACGATAACACCCGAAAACGGTACTCCTACTTCTTCTAACGGAACGTACAACGAAATGCACGCAAAACTGGCAACTGAACTCAACAAGAATCCGACAGTGAAAACTGAGTTCGTGTTAAAGCTAAACTCGTCAGCAAGTTACTCAACCTGGAAACAGCTCAACGGCAATACAAACTGTTACGTTACGGTTGACCTCAATGGTTTTACTCTGGATGTAACAAATCTGAAAAACAACATTTATACTCTTGCTGCGCCTATAACCTTTACGGTTGACGGTGCCGACGAAGACGGAAATCGCGGTTTGATAATTAACGACGGAAAATGCGGAGCAATAGTTTTTGCAAAGGGTGGAATAGATCCGGCTATAAATGTTACTGTTCAGAATCTTGAAATGTACTACACAAAAATGGATCAGGCGTATGAGTTCAGCACGGATAAATATCCTGATCAGCCAATGTGTAATGTCGGAGCCGGTGACCTTACGGTCAGAAATGTAAAAATGACATTTACGGGTGAAAACGCAGTTTCCGGTGATCCGATCAACAAACCTATTTCAAAAATGACCACAAGAATGATCCAGTTTTCCGGCGGAGGTTTTCTCACTGTCGATAGCTGTGAATTTTACGATACAAACACCAAAGGCATACAAGTCCGCGTTTTTGATATAACGAGCAGCTCTGCACTTATCGAAAATTCAACAGTTAACGCTTATATGCCGTTCTGGAATAACAAGGGAAGTATACAGGTATATAACTGCGATATCACTTCAAAATTTGCTACGACACAGGGCAACGGTACCTGTATTTTCAACACCACTATAACAGCCGATAACGGTAATATCGGCGATCCGTCCGCCTCTCATCACCAGCTTCATTTTATGCCGAGCCCGGAAGGTGATAACATAATTTACACTTCAGCTGACAAGCTGAACGGCTGCGTTTTACCTGATGGTTGGCAATTTGTGAAGACAGCAGAAGGAAAATTTGTAATGCAGCCGGATGACTCTCTTGAGGCAACTCTTGTAACATCCGTATACAAGGGAAAGGCAAGCTACGCAACCGGTAGTGCTGATTCTTTGTTGAATAACCTGAAAAATATTTCAGGTGTCACAACTGATACCGTTTATACATTAACTCTTTACAAAAACGCCTCACTATCAACAGCAAAAACGATAACGGGAAATCCATATACTTCGGTAATAATTGACCTTAACGGTTTTGACCTTGATGTAAGTAAAATTGCAAATAACATCTTCACCATATACGGTGCTGCATCATCCAGTACGGTTGGGGGAATTAATTTCACAATAGATGGCGCAGACCAGACAAATACCCGGCGCAGTAAAGTCACATCAACAGCTATTGCAGGAGGACTTGTATATCCCCGAAATGAAACCCGGAACACTGACACTGTTGTTATGGTAAAAAATCTTGAAATGTATTATACAAATCTCTCACAGGGATTTTGCGATACGACATCAATGTATCCGAACCAACCGATGTTTAATCTCCCTAAAGGTGACGTTACCCTGCAGAACGTAAAGATGACCTATACCGGAGAAGATGCAATCGCTGTTGAGGGTTCCAAAGGCTCGCCAAGCGGTTATATCAGTGATATGTCCACCCCGTTCATTAACTTCGGTGGAAAAACGCTTACAATAGATGGTTGTGAATTTACCGATATCAACACGAAAAACATACGTACAAGAATCCTCGCTGTCAGCGGCAACGCAAAGGTATATGTAAATAACTCTTCTTTGACTGCGTACCTTCCGATAATAGCAAATGAAGGAACAACGGTGTTTATTTCAAACAGCACGCTTACAGCGAAAAGCAGAGCTTTGGATGGAACAAGTTTTGTATTCGACTCGCAAGCCGACATGTATGTAACTGACAGTGTTATGGTTGCTCCTGACAGGCTTGCCACTTCAGGCACGACTAATCTCCACTTTGTTTATGGAGAGGGTCTGAACCGTATAGAAAGTACCGGTCTTGAGAACATAGGGTTCAAAAGCGATTTTTCTCAGGTTGGCTACTATTTTTCCACTTATGCGGACGGCATTTACATGATGTTTGAGGATACGGAAGTCGGCGCAACGCTTGCAGTTTATGCTGATGGTAAGTTACCTGAGTTCTTTACCGGCTCCTTCAATGAAATGTACGCAAAACTTAATGTCAAACCAGCTGTAAAAACCAAGTACGTTCTTATTCTGAACCAAGACGTCGTGTATACATTCGCATCAGTGGATACAAACTCCAACGCTACAATTTTTATCGATTTCAATGGACATACGTTCAGCGCATCCGGTAGCAACAACATTTTCCAGATTACCGGTAACTATCATCTGACAATCGACGGAAAAGACAGGGACGGAAATATAAGCGAAGTCATTTGCACAGGCACTGCCGGTTCTCTTGTTTATCCTAGAGCCAATAACGGTCTGAATGAAAACAGCGTAATAGTCATAAGTAATCTGAAAATGACATACACAAACCTTTCTCAGGCGTTTTCCAATTCCTCTCCTTACAATAATCAGCAGATCTTCCACATACCTGCCGGTCATATCACTTTCAACAATGTCGATATGACTTATACAGGTGAAGATGCTACAACAACAGATGAAGTAAATAAACCTCTTACCAAAATGGTAACAGACCTTGTCCGGATATACGGAAACGCAACTGCTGTATTCAATAACTGTTCAATAAGAGATGTTAACACAAAATATATTCCGGCAAAATGCCTGGTGGTAAACGGTAACGCCGAAGTTGTTGTTAACGATTGTGATATCAGCGGTGGTTACACAGTATCTTCGGCAACATCCGGCAGTGTCAAAATAAACAACAGCAGAATCACATCCTCTGTTGTCGCTTATTCCGGTAGTAACATTGTTGTTACTGACTCTGTAACAGATGTAAGAGCCGGCGCACTGAGTGACAATACGCCTACCAAATTTATGTACGGCAGCGGCAAAAATGAAATTATCACGGCAGATGGTAGTAAACCTGCCGGTAGCATCAGCGTAGAAGAAGGTTATTACCTTGTAAGACAATCTGAAAAGAAATATATTATATCCGATGGTGAAGGATACTCAACTGTAGAGCTTCCTGCAATTTTCCGGAACGGAATGGTTTTCCAGAGAAACGAGCCTATAAATGTATTCGGTACATGCTCAACCAACAATGCAGTTATTTCAGTAAAACTCGGAGATATAATAAAACAAGCTATAGTTTCCGATGGAAGCTGGATGGTATCCTTTGATCCATTGGAAGCAACTTACGGACTGACTCTGACTGTAACTCAATCCGATGTCAATGAATACTCCGAGCCGATTTCAATTACCGATATAGCGGTCGGTGAGGTCTGGGTGGTAAGCGGTCAGAGCAATGCCGAGTTCGAAACATATAAAATGGAAGACTATCAGGAATACCTCGAAAACGCTGATAACTTCAATAATATCAGGGCTTTCATTGCCGACCATAATACATCGACGCAGAAATCGTCAGGTTCCGGAGTCTGGGTGAAAGTCAACTCAAACACGCTTGATAAAAACAACAGTCTGACGAAAGGTGATATCCCGGCTATTGCGTATGTCATGGCAACAAAGCTCGCAACCGAGTTCGGTAGAGAAGTACCAGTGGCAATTATCAACGCTTCGTACAACGGAACAAGCATAAGAAGCTGGATTTCTCCGGAATTTTATCCGGAGGAGTCTGAACGTTACAGTCCGGAAGAACTTGACGTTTACAACAGCTATAAGTCATTTTATGAGGCAAACGGAAGATATCCTTCTTCATCAGCCGAATCGGAATACTATACCGGCAATTTCAAAAATCTCACCTGCGGAAACTACTTCGGAATGCTGTCGTTTATGGAAGGATACAGCATAAAAGGTGTACTCTGGTATCAGGGATGCGGCGATTCTGACTTCGGCGATGGATATTACACGTATCTGGAAGCTTTGAAGAAAACAATGCGAAGTACTTTCGGTAATGATGAACTTCCTATACTGGTTGTTCAGTTGCACGCAAGCTACTGGGCGGGTTGCGATATATTGGCGTCTCAGAGTAAATCAGCTTCGGATGACAAAAACTGCTATCTTGTTTCGACCTTTAACGAAGGTACTCCGTTCAAACAAGCTGACTATGATCCGGATGCAAACTACAATGCCCATGTTTTCACACATCCATCAAGAAAATCTCCGGTTGGACAGCGTGCCGCCGACATTGCTCTGAAAAACATATATGGTCTCGAAGAATATGAAAATTCCGGCGAACCGATGGTTCAGAAAGTGACGGTAAGCGGTGACACTCTTGTACTTACGTTCAACCAGGAACTTTGCACTGAATACGATGTAGCTCCGACAGGATTTGAGATCGCCGGCAGTGACGGCGTGTTCTATAAGGCAAACGCGGTGCTTTCCGGCAACGTGATCACACTTAATGCCGATGAAGTTCCGGAACCCGTTACGGTGCGGTATGCTTTCGGTGACGCTCAGATTCTTCTCGAAGACGGCACAATCGTCCCGTTCAATGAGTCAATATCCGACAACAGTACATTTACTTTTACAGGTACTACAATAGTTGCTCCGGATGGAACATATATCTTTACACCTGATAACCCCATTGTTATAAAAACCGGTTTTGGCGGCAATCTTTACGGGATATCAGGACACGCTGTGGCGATTTTCAAACTTGACGCAGGATTTGTGGCTGCCTAATCACAATCGCGGTTTTATTCACGTAAATGTTTAAGAAACCGACAGCTACCAAACTTTTAACATTAAGCTTTTCAGGTGAACGGAGATATGATATGAAAAAATTTCTGATACTGACTTTTACTATTATTCTTATCGTTACCCTTTCATTTATGGTTGTATCCTGCAATAACAATGATGACGAAAATATTTACAATGAAAATGAAGGAAACGATTCATCGGATAAACCCGGTGAAAACAACGGGACCGATCCTAATGAAGCCCCCAATGACTGGGAAAACGATCAAGCCGGAAATGATTCCGGTGAAGGAAATCAGAACGAAGGCGATGCTTCCGGAAATGAACAAAATCCCGGAAGCGAGCAAAACCCCGGCGATGAAGAAGGCGATGGCAATCACGGAAGCTCTGAGGTTGATGAAGGAACACCGGATGGTGATCAGGAAAAAATTGATGCAGACGACTTGAAAAATGTAAGCTTTACCGGAAAAACAGTTGAATACACCGGAATGCCGCAGAGTATTGTGGTAAACACTACGCTGTTGCCTGAAGGAGTCAGTGTAACTTACCAAGGTAACGGAAGAACAAATGCCGGAGTTTATACTGTCAGAGCCAAATTCTACTTTAAAGGTGAATATATCTCCGGGGCAGACAAAACCGCTGTTTTAAAAATCAATAAGGCGACTCTCAAACTGCCTCCTGAAGCTTTTTCAGATGCGATTTTCGATTTTGACGGACAGAATCATAGTATCACAATTGATGAAACCTTAATTAAACAAGGCTTTACAGTCAGCTATGAGGGAAATAATGTATATAGCATAGGAAAACACATTGTTAAAGCTGTTTTTAAAGTCAAAGATCCAGCAAATTACGAAGTTCCCGCACCTATTACCGCAATTTTGACAATTAACCCCGGAAATTACGCTACTGAGGACCTGATTTATCAACTTAACGGCAATTCCTATGAAATTGTGGGTTATACCGGAAGTGACAAATCGGTCATAATCCCCTCTACATACGACGGTAAACCTGTAACATCTATAGCTTCGGAAGCATTCAAAGATAATAGATATATAACGTATGTTTATCTGCCGGAAACTGTAACCAATATCGGCAACAATGCCTTTAAAAATTGCTATTCTCTTGAAATATTTAATTTTGCAAAAGTACAGGTGATTGGACAGAACGCATTTGAAAATACAAATATCAAAAAAATATCTTTGCCGGATACACTTATTTCCATCGGAAAAAGTGCTTTCAGAAACGTAAATGTCGTAAGTTTCACGCTACCGTTTATCGGCGGCAGCGCAGACTCGTCCAACAGATATCTTGGTTTCATTTTCGGTGCGCCAAGTCATATCGCAAACTCCACTTATGTACCGTCAACACTTGGCAGCGTCACGTTGTCTGATGCATGCGGTGAAATAGCCCCTAATGCATTTTACGGTTGCAGCAGTATCAGTGAGATCATTATTGGTGAAAACATTTCAAAAATAGGAAACGGCGCTTTTTACAAATGCACAGGGCTTAGATACATTTACCTTCCTTCATCTGTAACAAATATCCCGGCAAATGTAGCTTATATTAATTCACCGTTCAACGGTTGTTCTGAAAAACTTTTTGTGGTTCTCGAAGGTGATATACCGGATGGATATAACAGTTATTGGAATTATATTTCCGAGTCCGAAAAGGCTTTGATTATAAAAAACGAAAGTTTTAACGACTATCTTACCAATAGAGATTCTTACGAGGATGAAGATATGAGTGAGACGGGACTTGAGGCAATTTATCTTAACGGTGTTGCTCTGAGCGGTTTCAGCACTGCAAAACTCAACTACACCTCAGTTATGGATATTAATACGGGATATGGAACGTTAACCTATAAAACCCTCTCTCGTGTAGCTGCGGTAGAAATAACAGAAACAGAGAAAACTTTATCGTCAGTAACTGTTCGTATCAAAGTAACCGGAGGAGATCGCATCAGCGTAACGGAATATTACATAACATTCAATGTTTCCGGCACACTCAACTCTTCAGGAAACGAAATCGTCAATAAAAACGGAACAGATGCTACCGTAACATATGTCATAGATGACGGTGATCAGAAAACCGGTTCATTTGCCGCCGAAATGCTCGGAAAATACAGTTACCTCAATCTGAGTTTTGCTATTCCGACCAAAAATTTTGTTACATTCAATACTGAGGAGACAGATAACGGCAAATTGCAGTACGTAATGGATGGCGACAGATATACATACACTGTCAAAAACGATGCAGTTACTTTCTGGAAAAATATACTCGACAATGCTGACGGCAGGGCTGAGATCGTCAATCATACCGATTCGCACGCATACTGGGGTCAGAATGACGACGGGGGAACGTTTACATACGTAGACAACAACAACAACATAAAAACCGCAACGATGCCTATCGGAAGCAGTACAAAGGAAATGTACGGCGCCAATCAGGTAATTGAAGAGCTTTTTCCCAGTTACCTTTACCCCTCGATGAGCACCACAACATTCATTAATGCCGGAATAGGGGTGAAAATGGGAACTGTTACCATTGACGGAATAGTTTATCCATCATATTATGCTTTCTTCAAAAATGTTATAAATAAGGCTTATGCAGACGGTGAGATACTCGGAATGCGGTCAACTTTTATAGTACAGGATACTACTGGTTCAGCAAGCAAAGTCATACTTCCCGAAAATTTCAAAACAGCTGATCAGCGTCTGAATATTCCGGCGTTTATGGTTAAAGACGGACCGGGAGACAATTCCGGTAACGGAATTGAAAACTGGACAGCTTATATTGATCACGCTATTGATCAGAATGGTTGGGCTTGCTTCTGTATTCACAACATTAGGGATGATCAGACAACGGGGCATTACATCACAACTGCAAATGCAGACGCTCTTTTTGGATACACGGAAGATAAAAATGTATGGGTTGCCTCGATAAATGACGCTACGAAATATTATAGAGAATGGTCAACTGCAAAACTCTCGACTGTATACCAAGGAGAAACAATCAAAGTCACACTCACAGACGGCGAAGACAACGAAATATGCGATATGGCTTTGACTGTGAAGATCTATACACCGGTGACGTGGGATAAGGCTATGTATAACGACACTGTGATTGATGTACATGAGGAATCAAACGGAAGACGTTATGTCCTTGTGGATATCATTCCGGACAGCGGTGTGACTGAAATTACAGGTATTTGTGGTTAATAATTTAGGACAGAGAACTGATATATAATAAATAAAATCCATATAATCAAAACGGTCATTAACAAAAGCAAACTCAGCATTTGTTAATGACCGTCTTTTTTGTCTTATAAAAAAGAAAATATTATGACAATAAAAATGGTGTATGGCACGAATGTGCAAAGAGCGTTCCGCCGGTCAGAAGGAGTTGAACGTCCCTTGAAGTGAGTTGTGAGATAATTAATCTGCAATTTTTCCGCATTTTCATTTCAGGCGATCTGTAATGAAGGTTTATAATCGCTAAAATTAATGCGATTTTGATTATAACACGATAAAATTTGCTCGGATGTAGTGATATGTTAGTTCACTGAGCATAACTTTTTCGATGCGAGCTTTGCAGTTATCAGGAAAAAGTTCGGATTATTTGAATTTGGTATACCATGGTAATAGTTTTTTTATGACAATTGAAAAATGTGGTCAATGACTTTGAAAACAGGGAAAATAGCCCTGTTTTAATGGCTTTTTATTTTAACCATCCGTTGTTTTGTAACTATTAATCATACTGTTGTCATCTGCTAAAATTGCCTTTCCGCACTATTTCGTAATAATACTTGATTTTTGACATATTTTGTATTAAAATAAATATGTATTATTGAATCTATCAGGATTACAAAGAAATACAATAATTGAATCAAATTCCTTAACGTTGGACTTTAAGCTTAAAGATACATCCTGAAATTTTTTTGAGCATTCGTTGCAGCTGACGGTATCTGACACGCATATCACATGATGAGTTTCATTAGATTTCGATGATTCCGCCCAACGCATCAATACATTTTTCAATTCCTTGTAAACTGAGCTTTGAGGCAACAAAGGAAAAGCATAAAAACAGAATTAAACAAAACTTACAGAAAGGAGTGTGAATGATGTCCTCATATAGCGAGCTTATTAAGAACTTTGAAAAAATCAGAGCATATATGCGCGATTTCTACGTTTATGGTTTCAAGAGTCGTGACGACTTTAAGTCCAAAAGTGCGCGTTCTTATGATGACGAGCGCCGACGTATTGAAAGCTGGCTTGGCGATAATATGAGTTTTGTTCGCACCCCGGAAGGTAAAAACGTTTTTATTTCCATTGACAGCCGAACTATACGGCACAATCCGCTTTACAAAGCTTGGAAAGCAAAGAGCTTTACCGACGGTGATATCACATTGCATTTCATTATCTTTGACATTCTTCATGATCCGGCTGTTAAACGCACTGTTTCTGAGTTGCTCGCAGAGATCGATGAGAAATATCTGTCAGACTTTGAAAGCCCTATGATGTTCGACGAATCTACCGTTCGCAAAAAGCTTAGGGAATACTGCGAAGCCGGAATTATCGTGGCAGAAAAAGAAGGACGAAAGGCATATTATCGCAGAGCTGATTCCACCGATATTTCCGACCTTAACGATGTTCTTCATTATTTTTCGGAGGTTGCTCCTTGCGGTGTGATCGGATCGTTTATACTCGATAAAGAGGAATCAGACACAGATTCGTTTACCTTTAAGCATCATTACATAACCTGTGCAATCGACAGCGGTGTTCTGGCAGCCTTATTTACAGCTATGCGGGAAAAGCGGGCGGTGACAATATCCAATATGAGCCGCCTTAAAGACTTGCCAAGACTAAATCGAATTGTCCCGCTTCGCGTGTTCATAAGCGTACAAAGCGGCAGACAGCATTTATTAGCGTATCTTCCTGAATACAATTCATTCCATTCCTACCGTGTGGATTACTTATCAAACGTAAAGTTAGAAGAACCGACTCCTCGCTTTGACGAACTTCGCGCGGAGCTTGACAGAATGCAAGGCAAGATGTGGGGAGTGAGCGTCAAACGTAATAAATGGGGCGTAGACCACCTTGAACACGTGGAATTTACCGTCAAAGTGAAAGACAATGAGGAATATATCGTGGGGCGCCTTGAACGCGAAAAAAGAGTCGGAACGGTCGAAAAACTTGACGATAATACATATCGTTTTTCTGCAGATGTTTACGATTCAAGCGAGATGATACCTTGGATAAGAACATTTATCTGCCGTATAGTAAAAATGAACTTTTCCAATCGCAGTGTAGGGAACAGATTCAAAAAGGATTTGGAAGTTATGTATCGGATGTACAATGTAGAGGAGGTGAGCGAATGATATTCAGAGAGCTTTACTCCGCATATTACAATACGGTTGCCGCTATTATTTCGAGCATCATTGACGGTGAGCACTCTGAAAAGGAACTGCAAAAAATAGTAGCTGACCGTGCATTCGGTGAGAGTGTGTTGGTGATCCTACCTTCACTCAAAACTGAGAAATGGCAGCTTGTGCATCCCGATATGACCACCTCACTTGAACACAAGCCAACTATGCCGCTGACCACTCTTCAAAAGCAGTGGCTGAAAGCGATTTCGCTTGATCCGCGCGTAAAATTATTTGGTGTGAAATTTCCCGATCTTGAGGAAGCAGAACCTCTTTTCACCTCTGCGGATTATCACGTTTGCGATAAATACGGTGACGGAGATCCGTTTGAGGATGAAGAATACATAAGACATTTTCGAATCATTTTAGAGGCTATACGGAAAGGTTCTCAGATCAAGTTCGAAATGGTCAACCGTAAGGGCAACATGATGTTCGTGAGATGTCGTCCCGTGCGACTTGAGTACTCGGAAAAAGACGATAAGTTCAGAGTGATCACAGCGGGATGTCGTGCTGTTTCAACTGTTAACCTTGCCAATATAAGATTCTGTGCGCATTATACCGGAGAAAGACAGTCGGTTGGAGAGGAAAAAGCGGTAATATACGACACTGTCACCGTGAAGATTCGCGACGAGCGAAACGCAATGGAGCGATTCATGCTCCATTTTGCCCATTTTGAAAAGCAAGCCGAAAAACTTGACAGAAAAAATTATTTCGTGAAAATTAAATATGCGCACGATGATGAATCAGAAATGGTGATAAGGATCCTTTCATTCGGACCGATGGTAGAGGTTACCGGATCAGAGTCCTTCAAAAAATTAATCATCGAAAAGCTGAAAGAACAGTTAAACTACGGATTAAAATAGCAAAAAGCTCTCATTTGAGGGCTTTTTTATTGTTTTCGCAGATTTTTTTCCGTGAAAAAAAGTGAATTGAATGGTAAAATATGCTTGCAAGGTTACTTCAAGCGAGTGTTTGAGTCAATCCTTCACAGCGGTGCACGAGGATATTCCAAAGTGTATGCCGGAAGAACTTTTGCACTTTGAGCCTTTCAAGCTCGTTATTCGCGGGTTCAAATCCCGCCGTATGCAATTACAGCATATCGCCGGTGGTATGGATTTGTCCTTCGGGACGCAAAAAACGGTACCCGGAAGCATGCTTTCGGGTGCGAGAACGTTTTTATTCTGACATCAGTTATCATTCGGCAAAGAGAGAAATGCGTCTGCAGATTTCTCGGCGCAATGCAAAAGCAAGCCCTGCCTGTTGATGGATACCGTGCTATCCAAATTGGTGCCAAAAGGAATCTTTCCGCACCATGCCGGAAACACTTAAATCTTCAGCCGCTGCTTTTGCATGAGTGATAACGGGATCAAACCAATTATGATTGGAGTGATAATAATGCTTTTCTTCTTCAAATCAAAAAGAAATCAACTGTTATCAAAGCTTATAAAAGCATTTCCAAAAGAATATAGATCAGATGTTGAAGCAGTTTGCAATACCTTGACACTAAAAAGCAAGGCATACAGTGGCGCATTGTATAGTGATGAAACAACCGAATGGAGCTTACTCTCGGGTGAGAAAATAGAGATTCCATATCGTGTTTATTTAAGTGACAAATTGATTTTTCAAAACAAACTTACGGCGCAGCAACAAGTGATCTACCATTGCATTTTTTCAAGAAGCTATGATGGATACGTCCGTCAAAAGCATATAGAAGCTTTGCTTGATTCTGATACGCCGGAATGGGCAATGCCGTATATCGTAAAGATTTGCGACGAATATGTAAAAGAAATTTTGGATACTGTCTATCAAAAATTGAAAGCAAGAAATTGTGAAAGATATAAAGCGCTTTGCCAGCTGAATTTTGATTATTTCAAATTAGGTCATTGCCGCATGATCAGCTATTGGAATGAATATTACCGATACGATTGTTACAAATACAAAGAGTATCTCGGAAAAAAACTTTACGGCGAGTGCTTTGGTTATAATAAGACCGGACAAAAATCTATTCAATTCTGAAGAAAGGTTTACATACTATGAAAAAAATGATTATCAATGAAAATCAGAAGGGTTTTCTCTTCAAAAACGGAAAGTATATCAAATTGCTCGACGCGGGCAAATATCACCTGTTTGGAGGCAGGGATATTGAGATTTCCAATCTGGAACAGCCTATCGTGTGCAGCAAGTGCTCTCTTGAAACCTTGCTTGCAGACAAAGCAGTTGTCGATCAAGTTGCAGTCGTTGAAGTAGGCGACGAGGAGCTTGCTCTCCACTATGTAAACGGTAAGTTTTCAGATGTTCTTCCTCAAGGAAAATACGCTTTCTGGTCTACTTTGTACCAGCACGAATTTAAAATCGTGGACATTTCAACTCCCACAGTTGACGAATCCATTCCCGAGTACATTTTCTCCAAGATTTCTCAGCTTTACTACATCAAAATCGAGGTTGCAGAATATCAGAAAGCAAGACTCTATTTTGGTCAAAAGCTTGAGCGGATTTTGGATGCGGGCACCTACTATTTCTGGAAAACATCTACGAAGGTAGACGTAAGCTTTGTTGACACCCGTTTGACACAAATGGATATCACGGGTCAGGAGATCCTTACAGCGGATAAGGTTTCTCTTCGTATAAACTTTGTCTGCAACTACCGTGTGACCGACTATGTCAAGATTCTGACTGAGATCGACGATTTCGCAGAGCAAATGCACGTGGCGGCACAGCTTGCCCTGCGCGAATATGTCGGTAAATACAAGTTAGATGAAATCCTTGAAAACAAGGCACAAATGTCCGAGTTTATATTCGCCAAGCTGAAGTCAAAAGAAAAGGAGCTGTTCGTAGAAATCACTGATGCCGGCGTCAAGGATATCATCCTGCCCGGCGAAATCCGCGAGATAATGAATACCGTTCTTGTCGCAGAAAAGCGTGCACAGGCAAACGTTATTACCCGTCGTGAAGAGGTTGCATCCACACGCTCCTTGCTGAATACAGCAAAGCTGATGGATGAAAACCAAACCCTTTACACGCTCAAAGAGCTGGAATACGTTGAGCGCATTTGCGAGAACGTAGGCAACATCTCCTTGAACGGTAACGGCAACATTCTGGGTCAGCTAACAACAATCTTAAACGGTAACAACGCCTAAGTCCTTCATGCGGTCGGGCGCGTTGTAACCATATAACTACAATTTATGCCCGACCGCACACCATGAAAGGAGAAAGACATGATAGAGATTATAGGAACTTTTAACACCGCAAAGTGCTTCGCCTCGACCCTTGAGGACGGTGCGCGTGAGCAGATCAAGGCGGTATGCGATACCGAGGCGTTCGCGTCCTCGAAGATAAGAATTATGCC
>CALXUV010000029.1 GCA_944391815.1 uncultured Clostridia bacterium
GCCTGAATATCCGCAGTAAGCGAAAAGTTTTCTTCTTGTCTTTTCATCGCATTCCCAAACGTAACCGAGCAAAGTACTATTATCGTGTGTTCCGGTATAAGCCACGCAGTTATTTTTGTAGTTATGCGGAAGTTGAGGAGAGTTTTCGTCACCGAGAAACGCAAAATGAAGCACCCGCATTCCGGGGTAACCGCTGTCCGACACAAGCTTTTTCACGTTTTCGGTTATCTCCCCGAGATCTTCGGCAATTATAAGCTTTCCTTTTGTTTCACTTTGTATCGCTTTTATAATGCTCATTCCCGGACCTTTTCTCCATTTACCGTTTCTTGCAGTAGTTTCTCCTGACGGAACAGCAAAATAAGATTCAAATCCTCTGAAATGGTCAATTCTTACCCCGTCAAACATCTCCGAAACAAACCTCATTCTTTCTTTCCAGAAAGCAAAGCCGTCACTTTTCATTTTTTTCCAGTCATACAGCGGATTACCCCAAAGCTGCCCGTCCTTACTGAAATAGTCCGGCGGCACTCCGGCAACTCCTGACGGACTTCCGTCCTTACTAAGCTGAAACTGTCCGGGATCAGCCCAGACATCCGCACTGTCGTCCGACACATAGATTGGAAGATCCCCTATTATCTTAACTTCCCTTTTTTCGGCATACTCCCTTATTTTTTTCCACTGTGTAAAAAATTCGTACTGAATGAATCTCCATGTTTGTTCGGTCCTATGGTCCGGCTCAGTGACCGTAAAGCCGATGCGCTCAGCACCGCCGTTGGCTTTTTTTAGCGCCATAAACTCACAAAACTTTGCAATTTTCGGATTTTCCTTCATGAATCTGTTGATTTCTACGGTATCTGACGCCCTCTCGGAGGCCTTTTCAAGCAGATTAAGTCTTTCCGCCGATAGTCTGTCAAATTCACAGCTGTACATATTTCGCTGTAATGCGCCGTCAAGTTCCTTTTTTGTAATCAGACCTTTTCGGTACAGTTCAGGCAGGTCTACAAAATTCGGGTTGCCGCTGAATGCGCCTTGGGATTTATATGGGGAATTATACTCGTCGGTCACACAGAAAGGCAGAACCTGCCAGACGGAAAAACCGCAGTCGCAGAGAAAATCAATCCATTCCAGAGCTTCATTACCGAAAGATCCGCAGGAGTAGTCTCCCCAAAGTGAGGAAATGTGCATAAGTACACCGCTTCTTCTGTCCATCATTAACTCCCTTCGTAAAAACAAACTGAAAATAAAATCCGAGTGCCATCAGGCAACATGATGTATAAATTATATCATATTTTTCCTGAAAATACAACACCTCATTCCTCTGAAAGCGGGATTTTTTGTTTTCTTTTGTCAGGCAAAATAAGACAGCCTGCGCAAGTTTAACCCTCCGCAGGCCGTCAAAAACTCTTTTTCAGACTGAAAACAAGACAGTAATTCAAAGCCGGAAAACACTTATTTATCTTTTGACGAGATATTTTCTCATGTCAAGCGCACATGCGACAAGTATTATCAGACCTTTGATTACATACTGCATATTGTTGTCTATTCCGAGGAATGTAAGACCGACAAATATTATTCTCAGGAGTACAACTCCCATAATAACTCCCCGTATCTTACCTATTCCGCCGACAAACGAAACTCCTCCGATTACACACGCCGCTATTGCGTCAAGTTCGTAGTTGGCACCGGTTGAAGCTGTATTGGAACCTATTCTCGCCGCCTCCATAAATCCGGTAACTCCGTACATTATTCCGGCAAGTACAAACACCATTATGATTGTAAAGGTAACGTTTACTCCGGAGACGTTTGCGGCTTCCGGGTTTGATCCAACGGCGAACATATTTTTACCGAACGCTGTTTTGTTCCAGATAAACCACATTATGATTGTAATGATCACTGCATAAAACACCTGATTCGGGATCGGCACGTCTCCTATCTTTACCACGCTTCCGGTAATAAAGGTCGTGTATTTACTGTCAAGTCCGGAAATTGACTGACCGTTGTTGGTTCCCTGCATAAGGTATATAAGGAGAGCACCATAGGTTATCAGCTGTGTGGCAAGAGTTACTATGAACGGATGAAGATTGAATTTCGCCGTACAGAATCCGTTCACAAAGCCTATAAAGGCTCCTATTACTATGACAATTACAAGCACTACCCAGATCGGAAAGGTTGCAAGTCCCGGGAACATTTTTCCGGGATAGCTTGCCGCCTGAAGAAGTGAGGCTGCCACGCAAGCAGTAAGTCCAACTATTCTTCCTGCCGAAAGGTCGGTTCCCGTAAGAATAATACAGCCTGCAATACCAAGCGCAATCGGAAGATTTGCCGCCGAAAGCGAAAGAATATTGACAACAGACGAAAGAGAAAGGAATTTCGGCTGATAGATCTGTATTCCTATTATAGCCAGAAGCAAAAGTATAAGCAAAGCGTTGTCAATGAAAAAAGTCTTTGCCATCTGCTTCTTTTCGTCTGCCGGCAGTTCCCTGAAGTCCATGAATTTCTTTTTTAAATTTAATTTTTCCATACCTGTATTTTACCTTTTCGTTACTTTCGGAGATTATAAATTCAGTGTTGCCAGTCTCATAAGCTCTTCCTGGGTAGCTTTATCGGCACTGAGCTCTCCGGTAACCTGCCCGTCGGACATAACTATTATTCTGGTGCACACTCCGAGAAGCTCCGGCATTTCACCCGAAACCATTATTATTGATTTTCCTTTGCTCGCAAGCTCGATTATCAGCTGATATATCTCGTATTTGGCTCCGACGTCTATTCCTCTGGTCGGCTCGTCAAGCAGAAGTATTTCCGGCTCGGTCAGAAGCCATCTGGCAAGTATTACTTTTTGCTGATTACCTCCGGAAAGCGCCCTGATTTTCGTGCCCTGTCCGGGTGTTTTTACCCTGAGCGAATCTATCATTTTCTGTGTATCGGCCTTCATCTTGCCTTCGCTGAGCCAAAGTCCTGCACCGGTGTATTTTTTCAGATTACTTATAACAGTGTTTTCCCTTATATTCAGTATACCGAAAATACCGTTTTTTCTTCTCTCTTCGGTTATCAGGGCAAAGCCGTTTTTTATTGACTGTCTGGCGTTCCTGTTGCCTATCTCCTTGCCGTGCAGATATATTTTCCCGCTTTTTCTTGCGGATATTCCGAATATATTTTCAAGGAGTTCCGTTCTT
This sequence comes from uncultured Clostridia bacterium, assembly GCA_944391815.1. Classification (GTDB taxonomy): domain Bacteria; phylum Bacillota; class Clostridia; order Oscillospirales; family CAG-272; genus SIG673. The sequence continues at coordinate 3,171 of CALXUV010000029.1, forward strand.
CCCGAACCGTCAAGTCCGGAAATTCCGAGAATTTCCCCTTTTCTTAATTCAAAACTTACGTTTTTTACGTTGGTATACTGTGAAGTCAGATCGACAACCTGCATGGCAACTTCACCGACCGTATTGGTTTTGGGTGGAAATCTGTTACTCAGTTCCCTTCCCACCATCAGTTTGATTATTGTATTCATGTCAAGCTCTTTGGCGGGTCTGGTGTCTATGAGTTTTCCGTCACGCATTACCGTGACCTCATCTGATATACGCAGTATCTCTTCCATTTTGTGCGAAATATAAATTACCGCACATCCTTTTTCTTTGAGTCCTTTTATGATCTCGAAAAGCTGTCCCGCTTCTTTTTCGCTGAGCGAGGATGTCGGTTCGTCCAGCACTATGACTTTGGCGTCGTATGAAACCGCTTTCGCAATTTCCGCCATTTGTCTCTGAGCTACCGGCATTGTCGACATTATCTGCCTCGGATTTACTTTAAGTCCCAGCTTTCCGAAAACCTTAGCGGTATCCCTGTACATCTTTCCGTCGGATGTGAATATGCCGAATTTTTTCGGATATCTTCCCATCCAGAGATTTTCCATTACGCTTCTTTTAAGTGCCTGGTTAAGCTCCTGGTGTACCATCGCAACGCCGTTTTCAAGTGCGTGCTTTGGGCTTCGGAAGTCAACCTTTCTGCCCTCAAGAAATATCTCTCCGCTGTCTTTTGCATAAATGCCGAAAAGACATTTCATAAGCGTTGACTTTCCGGCACCGTTTTCGCCCATCAGCGCATGAACGCTGCCTCTTTTCAGCTTTAAAGAAACGTTATCCAGCGCCTTGACTCTCGGAAACTCTTTACAGATATTCCTCATTTCAAGAAGCACTTCATCGCTACGCTCCACTTTTCCGCTCCTTTGATTTATTTTTCCTCGCCGAGATATACCGAATATGGTATTCTTATTTTCAGAGAACTTTCATCGATATTATAATCAGTCATCCCGTCTGTCAGGTTTTTACCGTCAAGATGGTTTCTTACCGTTTTCAGAATAGCATCAGCCATAGCTCCGGCATCCTGCTTTATTGTTCCTGTCATTTTGCCGGCAGATATCAGCTCTTTTGCCGAGGATGTTGCGTCAACCCCGAAAACCGGTATCGTAACCGAATCCGGTTTTCCCGTGTTGAATCCCGCTACATTCAGTGCCGAGATCGCTCCTTCCGCCATTCCGTCGTTATTGCATATTACAAGCTCAACCATATTTTTGTTTGCGGTGTTGTAAGACGAAAGAAGTGTTGTCATATATTCATTTGCCGCCTGTGCAGACCATTTTCCGTCTTTGTCAAGCAGATATTTATCGCTGTTGGAAGGATCGTAAAACACAAGCTCCGGTTTTCCGGCAGCTTTCAATTTTTTGTTTGCGTTTTCAACCGAATACTGAGTTCTGTAAATAGCTTCGTTGTTACCTTTTTCTCCCATAAACATGACGTAAGATATCTTTCCGTCGTCATTCAAGTCAATGCTTCCGAAATTCTGTACAATATAGTCACCAATCATGTCACCCTGGAGATATCCGGCTTCTTTTGCATCAGTTCCCACGAAAACGCATTTGTCGTAGCTGTTCACAACGGTGTCGGAAACCTCTCTGTTAAAGAATATTACAGGTATACCTGCATTTTTGGCAAGACTGACTATTCCGCCCGCCGCTTCGTCTGAACCGGTCGTGACGATATTCACTATTATTGCCTTTGCACCCTTTGTTATCGCCGTCTGTATCTGTTCAGTCTGTGTTGTCTGACTGTTATTACCGTCGTGATCCTGGAAGCTTATATCAGCTTCTTTCAGTTTTTTGTCAAGCTCTGTTCTTACAGTTGATATATAAGTGTCGCTGTAACTGTAATAAAAAACGTGAACGTCCTTATTTCCCCCGCCGTTACAAGCCGGAAACGCTGCCGCCACGGTTACAAGGCAGAGCATAAACGCTATTACTTTCCTTAACTTATTCATAACCTTACTTCCTTTCTTTTTTGTGCAAGTATTTTGTTGAATACAAAGCCGTTTTCCGATGACTTATATTAAGTCAGGTCTTTTTTCATACGCTGAAGCGCGCTTTTTTCAAGTCTTGAAACCTGAGCCTGTGATATTCCGATCTCATCTGCGATTTCCATCTGTGTTTTACCTCTGTAAAACCTCAGCTGAAGTATGCCTTTTTCACGGTCGGTCAGCTTCTTGAAAGATTCATGCAGTGCCAGCTCTTCCAGACATTTTTCTTCGGTATTGTTTTCGTCTTTTATCTGATCCATTACATATATGCAATCCGAAGAACCGTCCGAATACACCGGATCGTAAAGCGATACCGGTTCTACTATAGCTTCAAGCGCTTCGGCTACCTCAGCCGGCTCACATTTGACGCCTTCTTTTTCAAGCTCGGCGCATATTCTGTTAACCGACGGTTCTCCGCTCTCCGTTTTCAGAAGCTTTTCCCTTACCGACAGCGCTTTGTAAGCAAGGTCACGGAGCGAACGGCTTACCCTTATGCTGTTGTTGTCACGCAGATATCTTCTTACTTCACCGATTATCATCGGCACAGCATAGGTAGAAAATCTTACGTCAAGCTCGGTATTGAAATTGTCTATCGCTTTCATCAGTCCTATACATCCGACCTGAAAAAGATCGTCGGGAGAGTCTCCCCTCCCGGAAAAACGCTGTACTATGCTGAGAACAAGCCTTAAATTTCCCATTATCAGCCTGTCCCTTGCCTTTTCGTCTCCTTTTGCCGCAAGAGAAAGAAGCTCTCGCTTCTCTTCCTCGCTTAACGTCTCAAGCTTTGAAGTATTGACTCCGCATATTTCAACCTTACTGAAATACATTAACCACACCTCGTTTTCCGCTTTTATCTGTATTATTGTCAAAATGGGCATGGCATTATACAGATACAGGAAAAGTAGATGTGGTTATTATTTCCATTTAAATGATGCAAGCTCCGAATATTTTTCAGCCGTTGCTCTTCTTACTCTTTCAAACAGCAGAAGGACGGCGGTGATATTAATTATTGCCATAAGGGAAACCGAAATATCCGCAAATATCCACATTATATTTTCTTCCATAAAGCAACCGAAAAAAGAAACAAACGGATACAAAGCGGAAAAAACCAAACTGAATCTATCACCGCCCCTGAAAACCAAAAGACTTTGCCTCACATAAAACGACCACGCAGAAACGGATGCAAGTGCGAAAAAACATACCGAAACGGTAAGAAAAACGCTGCCGAAACTACCGAAAACAGTGCCGAAAGCGTTAAGCACCGTCCGTGCTGAATTTTCACTCGTTTCAGCCCCGGGAAGAAGTACCGCGTAAGCTGTCAGCGTGCAGAGGAAAAGAGTATCGATAAGCACTTCCGCAATACCGAAAAAACCGTTTTTCACCGCACTGTCGCAGTTGCCGGAAGCGTAAGCGATCGGGGCGGTACCGCAGCCCGCTTCGTTGGACATTATTCCTCTTGTCAGACCGTAGCTGAATGCTTTTGAGGTTATTATAGCCATTACTCCGCCGCCGGCCGCTTTGGGAGTAAAAGCCTCTCTGAAAATACTGACCGTGATTTCGCCAACAGCCTGGTAATTAACTGCAACTGTAACCACACAGAGAAAGGTGTAAAAAACGCAAAGCAGCGGTACCGCCGCAGAAGTAAAATCAATAACTTTTTTCCCCTTACCGGTACAAATCAAAAACACTGACAAAAAGAAAAAGAGCGCGGTAGCTGCCTTTGGAATACCAATCGCGGCAAGTGCAAATTCCGAAGCCGATTTTACCTGGGTGACGTTTCCCATAAAAACGGCAGTTATCACAGTAAGTATAACAAAAAAAGGTGCAATCTTCCGCATTACCGGAAGCTGCTTTATGTAGAAATAGGGACCGCCGTTCAGTCTGCCGTCCGGATATTTTTGTCTGGTTATCACAGAAAGGACTGTTTCGGAATATTTCGTTACTGCGGAAAGCAGTGCGCATACCCATATCCAGAAAACGCATCCGGGACCCGCAAAAGCAACAGCTGAAGCCACCCCGCAAATATTTCCGACTCCGAGAGTCCCGCCAAGTGCCAGCCAAAGAGAAGAAAGGGTCTTTTTGCCGTCGCCGCAGTTTTCCTTCATAACGCTGCGCACAAAACGAAAATTGTAAATATAACCGCAAAGTCTTACCGAAAAATAAATCCCTGAAATAAAAAGCACCAGCGGAAGAAATTTTCCGCAAACGGTTTCATAACAAACCCCGAGCAGTTCTTTCATAAATCAAAAATTCTCCGTTACCGTGATTTCATACTGATATTTTTACATTAAATATATGTTTGTTTACCTGAAAACTTTCTGCACTTACGGCATTACTTAAACTTTTAGAAATTGTGTAATCATACAAAGGCGTAGTTTTTGACACGGAAATAAAGATGTCTTTTCAAAAACAGCGCAGAAATCAAACGTTTGCGAGGAAAAGGACATTTATACTGTTAATCATTCACAAAAATGTAATGTGTTTTTGTACAACATCAACTAAATTCAGATAAACACACGATAATATATTGACTTAACTTAACAAAAATGTTAATATAAAGCATCCGAATTATCGAGGAGGTCAATTTCATGAACTTTAACGATCAAACTCCTGATTATAACTATAAGAAAAGTTATAATCGAGGAAGAATATTTCTTCTCTCCGTCATTGTTTTGTCATTTCTGAATATTTTCGGTATTTTTATTTCAAATGTCTACTATCTTTGTTCGGCATATATTCCACAGATTATATTGTTTTACGGTTACGCTTTTTATGAGGAAACGGGGGATTCGGTTTACTTGGTTACTACGGGAATTTTCGCAGCAGTTACCGTAATTCCTTATCTGATATGCTTTATTTTATCGAAAAAGCATGTCGGATGGCTTATCGGTGCCCTTGCATTGTACATTTTTGATTCTCTTCTGTTTGCAGTTGATTTTATTTTAACGCTCCTTGCAGGTGAAACCGGAATGATTATCGATCTGGTTTTCCGCGTTATAATTTTTGCTTACCTTATCATCGGAGTTAAATACGGTCTGAAAATTGCAAATGAAACCCAAAAAGAGAAAAACCCCTATTACAGCCAGAATAATTACCCGCAAAACCAATACGATCAAAATTCAAATTTCCAGAACCCTTATGAACAAAACCCGTATCAGCAAAATTTTTATCAACCGGACTCATATCAGCAGAACAACGGTCAGTTTAACGGTTTTCCGCAGGAAGGAATGAGCGAAGAAAACTCTGATTATAACGTTCAGGCAAGAAATCCTAACTCTCCGATTCAACCTCATTCTGATTTCTTCCGACAACCGCTGAAAGAAATGAACGCTTTTTCGGTCAATGATGCGAAAAACATAAATTCCGGATATGATGAAACTACCTATACTGATTCGGTACGGAAAATAACAATCAGCAGGAAAAAGTCATTTGTGGGTTGCGCTGTGCCAATAATAATTGTTATCGGTGACAGAACGGTTGCAAAGCTTAAAAACGGAGCGACTGAAACCTTTGACGCTCCTGTTGGCAGTTTTTATTTTATTGCAAAGCTGTCATCAGGGTATGGTGAAAAAAGGCAAATTGTAGATGAAGGTCAGAGCGATCTGAAATTTGAACTTTCGGTAAAAATGTCAGGCTTCGGCTCTGATATCATAATAACTCCGATCTTCTGAGCGCAGTTTAAGTTGCATAAACTAAAAATTAGGAATTTTTTCCCGGATTAACCCGCTTACATATTTATCGACAAGTTTTCGAGAGTTCAAAAACATAAGTATTACAAAAGTATATAATCAAAAAAATAACTGAAAACAAAAACGGTTCAGACGAAGATGTATATCCTTCCCTTGAACCGTTTTTTATATTGCGTTATTTGTGGATTTGGTTGCACTATTTTATTACACTACAGATGCAACTGATAAAAACTTATGACAACTGATACGAACTTCATGTATACTGAATATTTTATACTTACTCAGTCTTCAAATATTAGTACAGTGGCATGAAAAAACCGGACCGCTCGTTTGAACGAAAAAGTCCGGTTTTTATTTGGTGAAGCAACCGTCTCCGGTGCTCCTCTGTATTTATGTTATAGCAGAAAAATATGAAAAAGTCAATAGTCCATTTGAAGAAATTCATGTGACCATTTGAAGAAATTCATGTGGACTTTTTTGTTTTATAAAATTTCTTCTGCCGCCGTGGGGCGCTCGCCTTACTCACCGATCGTTATTTTTAATGATATTCACCGTCGCGTTTTCACCGGAATGTGCCTTGACATATTCAGTCGGACTGCACCCGTAATGCCTTTTGAACGCTCGCGAAAACGCGAAAACGTCGGGATAACCGACCGAGGTCGCGGCAAGGGTTATGCTGAAATTCCTGATCGTAAGCATAAGCGCCGCCTTGTCAAGCCGAAGCATGTTCAGGTATTTTTTCGGAGATCTGCCTGTTTCCGCCCGGAAAATATCGCAAAAATAACCGTAGCTTATATGAAGCCTCTCCGCTATCTGCCCGACCGTCAACCCCTTTTGGTACTCGGAGAGCATTATGCTTATCGCCGGACGAACGTAGGTTTCATAGGGAGTAAGAGCTCTTTGGCTAAGCTTCATCAGCTTTCCGAGTATCTCCCAGATCTTTCCGCACAGAAAATGCTCGTACGCGCCGTCGGTACGGCTCTCGGAAAAATATGCGTCGTGATAAGCACTCTCAAAAGTCTCTCTCAGATACGGCGCCTCGATAACGTCCTTTTCATTAAGAACGTCGGGAAGCGCGATATCCGAGGAAAATCCGATCCAGATATAGCTCCACGGCTCGTCCTTGTCCGCTTTGTACGACGTTTTTTCGTACGGACGGATAACGAATATCCCGTTTTCCTTTACCTCTTCGGTATTTTCTCCGTTTGTGAAATCCCCCTTGCCTGATATGATAAAATGCAAAAGCCAGAAATCCCGAACCGCAGGGCCGAACGAATACTCCGAGGGGCATTCCTGCATACCGCACTGTATCGGGTTTATCGGCTTTAAATCTATGTTTGTGATAAATTTTTTCTCAAATTCCTCTGCCATTCTGCTCTTCTCCCAATTCCTTTGGAATTTAATTCATTGTAACACGAAAATATGAGAAAATGCAATTGAATATTGTAAATTTTTCTGTTATAATAGTTTCACATTAATATAACTATTCAAAAGTTTCTTTTATACGAAAGGAGAAGTATATGAAACTGAGAACAAGAATGATAGCATTTCTTTTGCTTCTCTGTACGCTTGTGACGATGCTGCCGATAACGGCGCTTTCGGCATTTGCTGACGGAGAACCCGAAAAGGAGGACGCTATGGAAAAGATCGAAGCAGACGAGGCGCTCAAGACCTATAAGCAGGGCGAGACGCTTTCGTTCGACGACGACGGCTACATAGGTGTACCGTATAAGGTTACGGTATACTTTGACAGCGCAAAGGGTGCGGCAAAGCCCGGTTATATGACAACCGACAAGGCTACCCCCGTTATCCTTTACGTCGTAAACGCGGATTTCGAGCGCATCGGAACGGATCCCGACGCCTCCATCATAAAGTCGATGGTGGAAAGAGGATACGCCGTTGCGGTGCTTGATTACCTGAATAATGCAAAGGTCACGGGCGAGGCGCTCGACTACTCCGCTCAGCTCCTTCGCGGAAAGCTCGGCGAGGGCGCGTTCTTTGCCGACAAGACCGTGTTCCCCGCAGGCACCTACCGTGATAACCTTCTCGTTCCCGCGGGCTACGACGTTCTTATGAACGAGGTATTCTTTGAGCTTGATAAGCACGGAACCGACGGCACCCTTGAAAAGATCGTGAACGTCTGGAACAACGACTTCCGTCTTTACAAGAAGGACACCGTTATCAAATGGGTACACGAGGACGGCACCCGTAAGGCGACTCAGAAGGATTTTGTCGGCGGCGATCCCGTATGGTACAGCGATGCCGCGGGCAAGACCGTCGATGCCGAAAACGGTACTTACATTAAAGTAAAGCACACGAAGGCAGAGGTGATCACCGACTGCGTACTGGCAGACGGCAGACCTATAGACCTTAATCTTTACGCGCACGTTATCTATCCGACCAACCCTAAGGAAGCCGTTCCGATAATGACGATGTTCTCGTCAGCCGGCTACCTTATGGAGGGAAGCAACAACGTGGCGCGTCCCCATATGCAGCATTTCCTCTTTAACGGATACGCCGGACTTCTTTACGATTACGCGTGGATCCCGATGGGAAGAAACGACCACTACGGATACTTCGACGGAAGCAGCGGAGAGGGCAAGAGCGTAACGGGCGACAACCAGTCCTACGCCACCTACACCTTCAACGCCGCTCAGTCCACTACCGCCGCAAACCGTTTCGTACGCTACCTTGCTCTTACCCAGCCCGAAACCTACAAGTTTAGGCTTGATAAGCTCGGCGTTTTCGGTATCTCAAAGGCGGCTTGGATGACGCATCTCGGCGCACCCATTCTCCGTGAGGACCTTATCGTAAAAGAGGACGGACTGACCGACAGCGAGGTCGCGGAAGCGGTAAATGACAAGATAAACGGCTTTTATCAGCAGCTCTGGCTTCCCGGTCACCACGGAGAGACCAGATACGATAACGGCATTACCGAGTCCTACACCAAGGACGGATTTACTATCGACGGCGGTGAGATTCAGCCCTACGCCGTATTCGACGGAAACGAAATAAGCTCGGGCGCTGAGGCGGTCTATTCAAGCTGCGGCGCGGTCACCGACTACATCGACAAGGGTTATTCTCCTCTCTTTATAACCCTCAACCTCCAGGATACCTACTCCACTGAGTACGGTAAGCAGAACGAGATGGCAAACCTCTGCCGCGTTCACGACGTACCTTCTCTCTGGCTTGAGGCTGACATCGCCCACACCTTCGCTGACGGTGTTGACTACAACCACGGCGTTGACACCTATAAGGCGTTCATGGACTTCTTTGATTACTACCTGAAGGACACCCCCGCATCCGTTCTTTATACCGCTCCGAGAGGCGGTTACGCGGGCATGAGCACCGTTCAGCCGATAACCGTCAAGTTCATCGGTCAGGTAAGCGCTTCCGAGATCGAGAAGATCTCCGTGACCGACAAGCTCGGAAACAAGGCGAGCGGAACGTGGGCTTCCTCCTACGGAAACACCGAATGGACGTTTAACCCCGACGGCTTTGACGGACTTACCGAGTACGTTCTTACAGTACCCGCAGAGCTTGAGGGCGAGAACGGCAAGGCGATAGGCAAGAGCTTCACCGTCTCCTTCTGGACTCAGCCCGAGGTAGTAGCCGAGGGCGCGATAGACGTAAAGGTCTACGATTATCAGAGCAGCGACGTGACCTTCACCGTTCCCACTCTTACCGACGGTATGAACGAATATAAGGTGCGCGTAAAGGCGTCCTACGGCGTAAACAAGCTCACCCTTCTCGAAGGTGACGGCAAGGTCGTTTCAAGCGTAAACGTAAGCGGCGAGGGCTGGTACGAGCTTGACGTCTTTGACGCCGTAAAGGCGGCGGACGCTGGCAGCGAGCTTACCTTGAAGCTTAAGACCGAGTACAGCGCGGGCAGCGGTGACGTCTACACCGAGACCTTTGACGAGGATAAGGGCGCGACCTCTCCCGATACCAAGTATGCCGAATATGATTACGCCGAGATCGACGGTGCAAAGGCAATGAAGGTCGTTATGAAGACCAACGAAGGTTATTATAAGGGCGACCACTACTACTATTCTTACAGAAATATTCTGACGGCAAGCAAGGCGATAAACGGAGGCGCTCCTCTCACCAAGGAGGATCTCGGAAGAACCTTCCTTATTACTTTAAGAGTCTACGATACCGTACAGCGTCAGATGCGCATACAGGGTAAGAGCGTAACGAGCAAGAACGATAAGATGCTCGATTATGACAGACTTATCTACAATTTCACCACCAAGGCAGGCGGCTGGGTAGAGATAACCGTACCGTATACCGTATACGAGACCGAGTACGGCACTATCGGTAACCTCGCTCAGGCACTTTACGTCTACGCAACCCCCACGGGCGACACCGAAATGCCCCTCTATATCGACAGCCTCACCGTGACCGAGGTATATAACGACCTTGCTCTTGAAAAGGTACAGCTCGTAGCGTACGCAAACGGAGAGGGCGCGTATAAGGAAAAGACCGACGGCAAGGCGTTCACCGTAGGCGAAAACGGCTATGATACATGGAAGGCGGCAATTTCCGCAGCAAAGGACGGCGACACCGTTAAGCTTAACGCAAATTACGTATTCACAAGCAGCGACTTTGCTCCCATTACAGTAAATAACGTCACTATCGACTTAAACGGCTATAAGCTCGTTTGCGACAGCGAAAAATCCCCCATAGCTCTTGCTTCCGCAGGAACGGAAGCGGCTGCCGTTACCGTAAAGAACGGTAGAGTATTCATAAGCGACGCTCCGTTCGTTTCCTATATAGGCGACACCGACAAGGCATATAACGTAGCGTTTACCGATCTCTATATCGGCGTTTATAACGTAGCGCAGACCGCCGAGGTGATCTCAGCCTCCGCGGTAACGGGAAATGCGAGCGTAAGCGCTTCGTTTGAGCTTACCGACTGCGTAATAGACGTAAACAGAGGTAAGATGGCAAAATGCCAAGCGACCGTTCTTCCCAAGGGCGGCAGCGGTCTTGATATCTCCTATACCTTTATTGGCGGCAAGCTTATCCTTGACAGCAGACTTGACCTCACCTTCTCCCAGAGCGCGCTTACCGTTAAGGCAAACGGAGAGGGCGTGTTCACTAAGCTCTATACCGCTGACGGAATGCTCGGCGTTCCCGCGTTCTCTCTTACGAAGGACGGAGAGTTCTGCGAGTTCGTGAAGGTAGGAACCGAAAACGGCTACGCGGTATACGAGGCACAGAAGGCGGCAGTCACCACCGGGTACGGCATCATTCCCGAGCAGTACGCAAACGCCTCCGAGTATCCCGTCGTTATCTTCTCCGACAACTGCTTCATAGCGGCTAAGAAGACCTGGCCCGAAACACTTGAGGCGGTGATCGCGTTCACCGATACGGCGGCGGGCGCTACCGTTCAGGTTCTTTTAAGAGACGATCTTGACAACTCAGGCACTCCTACCAGAATGTACAAGATCAACGGCACTCTTGTCTTCGACCTTAACGGCAAGACCTTGAAGAGCAATTCCGCCACCCTCTTTGAGTTCGGAGCGGACGCAAGCTACACGGGCGTGTTTACCTCTTACACCACCAAGCTTGTTGTCAAGAACGGTACTCTTGTAAACGATTACGGCAAGCTCGCGGCGTTCGAGAACAAGACCTCAAGCGATAAGCACTACGAGGTAGTATTTGAAAATGTCAGAATGACCGTTTCCTCGGCTAACGCGAGAAGCGAGGCGATAGTCACCTATAACGATTCAAATAATACGGGCGTAGTTTATCTCGACTTTACCTTCACCGACTGCACCTTCGATTTCACCGACGCGCAGAAGAAGTTTACCGTTATCAAGGCAAACGCCGCTGACAGCGTGTGCAGCATCAAGGTGAACGGCGGTAAGATGATCTCCGACACCGCCGACAGCTATGCCTTCTTCTCGACCGACGAGCTTGACAGCGTAGTCTACGGCAAGGGAAGTGACGGAAAGTACCTTACGCTCACCTTGAACGAGGGCGAAAGCGCGGGAAGCGACAGCTTCAAGCTCGATGACGGTATGTTCTACGGCTTCGGCGACGGAAAGACCGAGGGCGGCAAGACTACCTATTCCTTCGTAAATAATGAGAACAGCACTCCTTACGGAATGATCCCCGACGGAAACGACGACCGCTTCGTAATATTCGCGGGCGGCAAATATATAACCTCGGGCGACGACTGGAACTACATTACGAGAAAGGTCCTCGATACCTTCAATAAGAAGGTAGGGGACGATTATCCTTACTTTGGCGATACGGTATACCTTATCATGCGCTCCGATTACAGAGGAAGCGCGGGAAGCACCAGAGTAGCGGCTTATAACGGAACTCTCGTTTTCGACCTTATGGGCAACACCTTCACCAGAAGCGGCACCCTGTTTGAAAGCGAAGCGGACACCCAGCACGGAAGCGGAACAACGGTTTATAACGGTGTCGTTGACGGCTACGTCAATATAATGAATAACCTTAACGGCGGCAAGCCCTTCGATACGAATATCACCGTAAAGAACGGAAGCATCGTTTCCGAGGGCGCGGGCAATAACAAGTACGGACATCTTATAGCGGTCGGTGGCAACCATAAGGCTGACAAGAAGATGACCTTCACGTTTGAGGATATTGACTTCGGCGTAAAGAACGACCCCTCCACTTTATTTGCGGTAGGCTGGGGAACAACTGACGGCGCGAAGATGGATATGGACATAGTTCTTAATAACTGTGATTTCACTTTCCCGACCGATACCGCGACAGGCTCAGGCGTATTCGTGCGCAACGGCACACCTCAGCTTGATTTTGATATCTACTTCAACGGCGGTACGATAAACGGTGATATGACCAACCTCAAGCTCTGCAATAACAGCGTAGTTCCCGAGGTGTTCTTCGGTAAGTATGCGGGCAAGTACACCACCCTGACCGTTCCCACGGGTAGTACCTATCCCGTTATCGGCGGAACGAACGAGGACGGCAAGCTTGTCACCTTCGCAGGTACGGGTACCGTCAGTGGAGCCAATACCACCTATTCTCTTGTTGAAAACGACAGGATCACCAAGTACGGAGTGATCACAAGCAACCGCACATCAGGCTTCGTCGCGTTCTGCAACGGCGTGATGATAAACGAAGCGAACGACTGGAACGCGATAACTCAGAGAGTTCTTGAGTATATCAATAAATCCTCCGGAAGCGGCGACAGCATCACCTATCCGAATTTTGGCAAGACCGTAACGATCCTTATGCTCTCCGATTACAGCGGTAAGGGCGGAAACGCAAGAATAAGCGCTATCAACGGAACTCTCGTAGTAGACCTCGGCGGTCACACCTTCACAAAGACGGGAACTATGTTCGAGTGCGCTATACAGGATAGTCAGAGCGGCGTAGTCGGATACAACACCGTCAGAAACTCCTACAACGGCGGCAAGGACTTTGATACCAACGTCTACGTTCTTAACGGTACTATCGCAAGCACCGCAAACAACGCTTCCATTATAGCTACCGAAAACAAGCTCACGTTATCCGAGGAGGATCCGCTTATAAAGACCATGAACTTCACCTTCGATAACGTTGAGTTCGACGTAGTGAAGGAAGCTACGCGCTTCATGTTCTTAAGCTGGGCTGTATACGAAAACTCCGAGCTTATCTTCAATCTTAATTATAACGACTGTACCTTCGATTATTCTCTCGGTACTACCTCCGCTTCAAAGTTCATCAACAACGGAAGCGGTGAGCAGGGCGGAAGAATAAAGACCAACGTTTCCATCAGCGGCGGTACAGTGAAGGGCGATATGACCAATATCACCATGAACGCTACCACCTACAACACCTTTACCTATTACAGAGGCAAGGACGGCGAATACCCGATCTTCAAGCTTACCGCAGGCAATCCTCCCGCTAAGCTTAAGGCGATAATCGACGAAAAGGGTAATTACAGAACCAACCAGAATTATACGGCTGTTTCCACAGTTGACGGCGTGACCACCTACAAGCTCGGTAAGATGTGCAAGTACGGTGTGATCGAGCCTGAGTACAACTACGAAAAGGGCGTTCCGTTCGTGATATTTATGGACGGCAAGGCGGTAGCGGGCGCGTCTAACTGGGCAAACACCACCGCAGCTCTTAAGACCGTTCTTGACGCAAACCCGGGAGCTACCGTTACAGTTTACGTTCAGTACGATACGGTAAGCACAAACTCCCCCGTCCAGATGGCGATGCTTAACGGTACGGTCAATATCGACTTGAACGGTTATACTCTTACCGGAAACGCTCATACCCTCTTTGAGTGCGGAACGGGTAATTATAACGGCTTCTTCGATACTAAGATAAACGTATTTAACGGCACCGTAATTATGGGCAAGGGACGTATCGCGGTATTCGAGAGCAAGAGCGCAAACGATAAGCACTTTGCTTTCACCTTCGAGAACGTGACATTCGGTCTTGCGGCGGACTTCGCGACCACAAGCGGAATGCGTCAGGAGATGTTCTTCCATTGGGACGCAAGCGGCAAGGGTAAGGTAACGGCGGATATAGACTTTATAAGCTGTACCTTCGACTTCAGCGGCGCGACTGCCGAAAAGCCGGTAACCTTTATCAATATCGACTCTCCAAACCTCGCTGTAAATACCACAGTAACGGGCGGCTCGATAATTGCCGATACAGCGGCAGCGGTAAACTTCTACGTAGAGTCCGCTACAAGTCCCCTGACCATGGTAAAGGACGGAAACGGAGTGTACACTACCTCCTCTATGGCGGACGGAACAGTTCTTGGCGGTACTTACGCGACCGCTGACGAAAACCTTCCCTACGGAAAGCCCGTGGGAGGAATTTCCACCTTAACTCCGTGCAACCACACATACGATTCCGCGTGCGACGGTGAATGTAACCTCTGCGGAAGCGAAAGAACCCCCGCGCCTCACGTTCCCTCAGAAAGCTGGACGGTCGAGGCGGATAAGCACTATAAGACCTGTACGGTCGATGGCTGCGGAGCAAAGCTCAGCATGGATAAGCACAGCGGCGGAAGCGCTACCTGCACCGATAAAGCGGTATGTCAGTTCTGCGGCGGCGAGTACGGTGAGACCGATCCCGATAACCACGCAAAAGCCGACAGATTTACTTCCGAGGACGGTCAGCATTGGTACGCTTGCTTAAACGGCTGCGGCGAGAAGCTCGAGCTTGACGGTTGCTCCTCCGAAGCTTGGATAAGCAACGGCGAAAAGCATCATAAGGAATGTGACGTTTGCGACGCGATGTTTAATGAAGACACCTGCTCCGGCGGTGAGGCAGACTGTATGAATAAAGCGGTCTGCGATACCTGTGAAAACGAGTACGGCGAAAAGGATGCCGATACGCACGTAGGAAGCGCGGACGGTAAGTGGTATCAGGAAAACGATAAGCACTACAAGAAGTGCGAGTGCGGAGCAAAGCTTAACGAAGATATCTGCTCCGGCGGTAAGGCGGACTGTATGAATAAAGCGGTCTGTGACATCTGTGAAAACGAGTACGGCGTAAAGGACGCCGATACGCACGTAGGAAACTCCGGTGACGAATGGGTTTCTTCCGAAGGAAAGCACCATCAAATCTGTGACTGCGGAGTAAAGATCAACGAGGGCGAATGCTCCGGCGGTACTGCCGACTGCATGAACAAGGCGGTCTGCTCCGTATGCGGAAGCGAGTACGGCGAGACAGCACCCGATAACCACGCTCCCTCCTTCAAGATGAAGCATGACGGTACCCACCATTGGTACGAATGTATCAACTGCGGCGAGGTTCTCGGTAAAACGGAGCACGTCGGCAAGGCTACCTGCACAAGCGCGGCGATCTGCTACGATTGCGGAGCAACCTTCGGTGAGCCTGACGCAAACGCCCATAAGGCTTCGGCTGAGTGGATGGCAGACGAAAACGGACATTGGCACGAATGTGTAAACGGCTGCGGCACTAAGGTAGGCTACGAGGCTCATAAGGGCGGTAAGGCTACCTGCACCGAAAAGGCGGTATGTACGGTCTGCGGCAGAGAATACGGCGCTCTTGCGGAGCATAGCTATTCCGACAGCTGGACGAGGTACGGAAGCAAGCACTGGCATGAATGCGAGTGCGGAGCGAAGAAGGACGAGGCAGTCCACAGCTACGGCGAGTGGACGGTGACCAAGGAAGCGACGGAGACCGAGGACGGCGTTCGTGAGAGCGTCTGCGAGTGCGGTGATAAGCGCATACAGGTCATTCCCGTTATCTCAAGGCCCGTAAAGAGTAAAAACGCAAGCCCTGTAGCAGTTGCCTCCATCGCACTTGGAGCAACTGCGGCAGCGGGTGCGGCGGCAGCAGGCGTAACCCTGCTCGCAGTCAAGAAGAAGCGTAAGAAATAAGCACTTCATCGCACCCGAAAACCTTAAAACAATAAAAAAGAGCTGAGATCTCTCAGCTCTTTTTGTTGTAATAATGAATAAAAAATAACACTTCATTCACCAATAATATGACTTGGAAAAAGCTTTGGAAGCGTGTTAACGCTCTGCTTCACGATAACCGTACCGTTCTTCTTGACGGAGAGGATATCGAGGATTGGGAGGAAGTTCAGCGTAAGCAGCGTGAAGAAGAAGCAGAACGGCAGAGGAAGGAGCAAGAGATCCTCGCCACATGGTTTCTGCGCGAGGAATATATAAGCGCAGGCTAGTTCAAACGTCTCCTTTTGCGGATAGAATTCGTATTTCGTGATACGCGCGGAGAGAGCCATCTGCCACAACTCCCTCCGCATATTATAACTGAAGTAGCGCGGTGTTTGATGCCCGACATCATAGCATTCTACGAATCTGAAGAAGGCAAAAAGATATTTGAGGAATGGAAAGCGAAGCGTCAAGAAGAGCAGAAACAAAACTCTAAAGCCTCTTGATATAATAGCACATCGCCGAGAGTAACCAATTGGTCGCTCTCGGCAATTTGTATTGATATAAATCAGACACAACTGTGAGCTTTATTGTCCATTTACAATTAGAGGATTTTATGATATAATAGAATCAACTAAAACCTTATGGAGGAACTTATGAAACGAACACTTTGGAATATCACATTTGCTTCAATTATCACGCTGGTCGCATACATTGCTCTATATGCCATTTGGGGAGCAATATTGAGTGGGCTTGAGAATCCTACGTTGCAGTTACTTATTATTGCACTGATGACAACCGTTGCGTTCGGATTCTTCTTGGTGTATACGTCAAAAATTAGAAAAAGCATAGGTGAGGATGAGATCGTTTCAGATTACAAAGACAGGCAGTATATTTCTTTTGCGGATGATTTCAAGCTGATCTTGAAGCGTGAATCCAAAATGCTTGTCTGTATTGCTTCAATTGTTTTGATCTGTTTTATATTGAACACGTTCGATAGTGTGGTGTTTGGAAAGAAAACGATTTCTTTTCCGACATTCTTCTTCGCCCCGATGTGTTTGTTTGATTCAATGATCAATATTCCTTTTGTAGGCTACCTCTTGAGCGCCATTCTCGACTGCCTGACATATATAGCTTTTCTTTTGCTCTACCGAAAAAAGAAATACGATTATTGGATGAAAAATAGGGTGTAAAAAATATGGAACTCAAAAACAAATTAAAAGAATTACGCTTGACTCACGGTATGACGCAAGAGGCGGTTGCCGACCATCTCGGCGTTTCCTCGCAAACCGTCTCAAAGTGGGAGCGCGGACTATTGTCACCTGATATTGCTCTTTTACCCAAAATCGCCCTGCTTTTCAAATGTTCTATCGACTCCTTGTTCGATATGGATTTGTTATGGAGTATTGAACATCGGAAAGAATTTGGTGAGAGAATTCAAGCACTACATGAGAAAAAGGATTGGGAGGGTGTATATCAGGCTTGGATTCGTGAAATAGAGTTGAATCCCGATCATTACGGCAATTATGCCGACGTTATGCTTCATGTATACCGAAAAAAACTCTATGACAAAGATCGTGTTGAAAAAATGATATCTCTTGCTGAACACGCTGAAAAGTGTTGTACTGATGATGATAAGCGTAATGAGATCTACCGAATCATGCTTCAGCTTTGCTCCGAGTCGAAAGATCCTGCCATTCGGGAAAAAGGAAAGTATTATTACAAAAAGTTGCCGTCCTTACGGCATAGCCGTGAGGTGTATGCAAAATTCGTAATGGACGGCGAAGAATACAGATCCCAAGTCTTGAAAAATATCATTTATACGATCGATCTTGCAGAATGCTCTGTGCGGCAACTAATCTTGCCGGATATGCCGCCACAGAAAAAGCTTTTTTACTATAAAAAAGCGGTAGCTTTACTTGAAACTGTGTTGGACGGCAAGTATGCAGGGTTCTATGATCCGCCGCTTATGTCCGATTATGCAGAGATCGCAAAGATATACGTTCAACTTGGGCAAACGGACAGAGCAGAAGAATATATCACACGGATTATTGCTACACTGGAAAAGCATATGATAGAATCCGAGAAAGAAAACAAGTCTCAAATTCTGTACTCCACAACATTGCGAAATGCCGTTCCGACAGAACAAATATGCCAAAAGCTTTTGCAAAACATGGTAAACATTCCGGAATTTGAACAATTCAAAGATGAAATTTCTGCTCTGCAAAGCAGGTACGAGGAATATATTTTCCAAACGCGAGGTGAACCTAATGAAAACTAAACTTTCTTTTATAGCTATTTTTTTACTGATGGCAATATTTCTCGGTTCATGTACTAATACACCGGATTTGCTGGAGAATACAGAACCTCCGGCTTCGGATAACTCGACCGATACATCCACTGAAACACACGAGGATCCGTTTGAAATGCTTCGTTCAAGCGGAGAAGAGTGGATATCATATGGTCTTGCCGCGTATGAAAATGACAAGGAGGTAAAAAACCTAAAAGAGTTCTTCTCGGATCGCGCTAACATGACGTATCTCACGTTGTACGATCACTTCTTTACATACGACAAAATAAAATCTGTTCCTGTTGCCGAAGCATTATTTGCTTTTATTTATGACAAATACGGCGCAGAAGCGGTGCTTGACTTGGAAAAGCGGAGCGAATATAAGAGTGAATATCTTAAATCACTTGGTTTAGAGATTGAATACACTAATGCCCCGGAAGTAGAAGCTTTTCTTGCCTCGATGGATTTTTCATCTAATACAACTTACAAATACATTATATCCTTTGACAATGTAACCTACTATTTCAAGGATTTTGGTGCTGGTAGTCCCACGCAATACCATGGATTTCTTTATTACAGTACCACGGGTTTGTTTGAGATGATCGATTATTTGAAATCCAATAATCTGAGTGAAGGATTTGATACTGAAAGAAAGTTTAACTACTATATGACCTTTGACGGAAGCGGATACAACAAAACCGTTTATTCCAATGGAAACATGTATATAAACGATTCGTATTCAACGCTTCACGAAGCCGTCCACGCAATGGGTGTCACCAAGAATGATAAC
The DNA here is from genome assembly GCA_944391815.1 of uncultured Clostridia bacterium. GTDB lineage: Bacteria > Bacillota > Clostridia > Oscillospirales > CAG-272 > SIG673. The sequence continues at coordinate 22,333 of CALXUV010000029.1, forward strand.
ATTTGGCTGAGCGAAGGAATTTGCAATTATTTTGGTAAACAACTTGGATTTAACGATCAAATTGCCGCATCCTATATGCAGCTCTTAACGATGGCAAAACAAGGATATTTTGACGAACAAGCCAACGCCGGAAATGCACAGTACGTTCTTTATAAAAAAGTGTATGAAGATTACACTGTCCGTGGCGGTAAGATAGATTCTGTAGATACCTTTGATTTCCGTTTGTATACCGATGCGCATGCAAGGGTGGAATTGGATACAGACACATATAAAACTCTTGGATATGTATATAAACTTGTAAATAAAACCGATTGCAACGCAGTTGGTAGAGAGCTTTCCTACGAACAAGCGACCTCTCTTGTTCTTTATCTTGTAGATACCTACGGCATTGAAAAGGTACTCGATGCTTATCACTCGCCGGATATTGAGGAAGCATTGGGAAAAGGCTATAAAGAACTGAAAGCGGATTGGTTGACATATTTGTATAATTAAATCTTTAATAAAATGCAATACCGCAGAGAGTAACCGTTTGGTCACTCTCTGCGGTATCATTTAATATGGATAATCAAAGTAAAAAACAAATCCGAACAGTTCCGTCGTAACGAAACAGTTCGGATTTGTTACGTTTGGTGACCCGTAGGGGAATCGAACCCCTGCCTTCGCCGTGAGAGGGCGACGTCTTAGCCGCTTGACTAACAGGCCTCAGTACTTCGGTATTATATCACACTTTTTTTCATTTTGCAATACCTGTAGCAAAATTTTTTATTATTTTTTTTGCAAGCTGTTTTTTGCTTTGGTAATTACTTTAGTTTTTGCATCAGAACCGTACAAAAAAACGTTACCAAGGCGTTTAATGATAACGCTGAAAATCCGCTGTTCTTCCGGCAGATATGGCGTGAATAACCACTGTTTTTTCAACAGCCATTTTCCAGTAACTGCAAATGTCATAAAATCGCAAGCAGGTTTTTCAGAAAATTCAAAACTGTAATTTCAGGTCTGATATCCGGATTTACTGATTAATGTATAAAAAATATCTAGTCCTTACGCATAAAAACACAATTTTTCAATATTTTTTGCAGATTTGTATTGACAAAACATTTTGTTTGTGATATACTGACTAAGTACAAAGAAGCAGAACTCTCCGTTCTCACCAATGAGTCTACGATTCAAGGTCAATATCTTACCGCCGTTTTGTGTACGGCGCTTGTGTGTTGCGGGGAGATAATGTTATCTTTACCGCATTTTTTATTCAACGGAGGTGCTTTACTATCAAAAACACAAACGGAAAAGAGCATGAAATCAACGAAGAGATAGGCTTTGCCGCCGACAAGAAAATCCGTGTTATCGGTAACGACGGAGAACAGTTCGGTATAGTCTCGTTTTCGGAAGCTCTCAGAACAGCTTATGACAGAGGGCTTGACCTTGTGCTGATGTCTGCGCAGTCGGAAGTGCCCGTGTGCAAGATCATGGATTACGGAAAATTCAAATTTGACCGTGATAAAAAGGAAAAAGAAGCTAAGAAGAAACAGAAAACAATCGAAGTCAAAGAAATTCAGCTTACCTGCCTTATCGATGTCAACGATTTCAATACAAAGGTAAATCATGCGCGCCGTTTCCTTACCGACGGAAATAAGGTTAAGGTTATGGTAAAGTTCAGAGGACGTCAGATGTCAAGACAGGATGTCGGTAAAGAGCTTCTGGACCGTTTCAAGGACGCTTGCAGCGAACTCGGTACTCCCGAAAAAGCTCCCGTTCTTGACGGAAGAAATATGATTATGTTTATCGCTCCGGCTAAATCCGCCGCTGCAAAATGAAAGGAGTTTCAACAATGGGAAAAATCAAAACACATAGCGCTTCCGCTAAAAGATTCACCGTTACAAAAAGCGGAAAGGTTAAATTAAACCATATGAACCGTCGTCATAAACTCGGTCTCAAAACCACCAAGCGCAAAAGAACTCTCAGAAAAAGAGGTTACCTGAGCGAGTCTATGGCTCCCAATATAAAAAAACTGCTTCCCCGTGTTTAATTTTGCGGGCATCTAATCAAGGAGGATATCAGAATGGCAAGAGTTAAAGGCGCCGTCACAACGCGCAAAAGAAGAAAGAAAATACTGAAAGCCGCAAAAGGCTACTGGGGTGCAAAATCCAAACATTTCAAGATGGCCAAACAGGCCGTTATGAAGAGCGGAAACTATGCTTTCGCCGGCAGAAAAATGAAAAAGAGAGATTTCCGCAGACTCTGGATCACCAGAATTTCCGCGGGCTGCAAGGCTAACGGCATGAATTATTCCACATTTATGTGCGGTCTTAAAAAGTCGGGTATTGAACTCAACCGCAAAATGCTCTCCGATCTTGCGTACTCCGATACAGTTGCTTTCGCCGACCTTTGTGCAAAGGCAAAAGCTGCTCTCTAATAGAATTCAAAGGCTGTGTTCGCTACGGACTCAGCCTTTTTTTCGCATTTGCCTGCTTTTTCGTATACCTACTTGTCATCTTATCAGCTCTGTTAAACAGCCTCTGTTACTATATCAGCGACCGCAGAAGTGCACTTAGATATAGACATTTTTCCCGACTTGGAATTTATCTGCAAGAAAAGAAGACAGGAAGATACGATAAGATAACAAAACCGTTGCAGCAATTTCAAATAAATGTGATTATAATACAGACAAAAAGGAGAACACAAATTTGCAACAAGAAATTATTACCTCACGGAACAATCCGAAAATAAAATTTGCCGCAGCACTCAGCGACAAAAAATTCCGTACGGAAAACGGCGTTTTCGCTTTTGAAGGGTTCAAGCTTCTTGACGAATTTCTTTCCTGCGGTTTACGCCCTGAGTTTCTTTTCGTTACAAAATCCGCTGCCGATTATATCGGAAAGCGTCATCCCGGATGTCCTTTTACCGTCGTATCAGAAGATGTTTACAATAAAATTTCTTTTGAAAAATCTCCCGAAGGGATATTCTGTGTTTCAAAAACCCTTGACAAAATCCACAATATAATTATAATATATAGAAGGGATTATTTTCAGACCTCCTCATGTCTCCTGCTTGACGGCATAAGCGATCCCGGCAATCTCGGCACAATTCTGAGAAGCGCCGGCGCTTTCGGTATCGACACAGTCATCCTCAGCAAAAACTGTGCAGACGTATACAACAACAAAACCGTAAGAGCATCTATGGGTGCTGTTTTCAGACAGAAAACTTTGCGCCTTGACAGTCTCCCTGCCGCCGTAAAGGCGTTACAGGAAAACGAAGTAAAGGTTTACGCTGCGGCGCTGAGCAAAACAGCCGTACCGCTGGAAACCGTTGACTTCAGTCAGAAATTATGTTTTGTTGTCGGCAGCGAAGCAAACGGTATCAGTAAAGAAGTTCTCGACGCATGCCAAAGACAGGTAATAATCGGAATGGAAAAATCAACAGAATCACTCAATGCCGCTACAGCGGCGTCAATACTGATGTACGAGCAGTACAGATCGCAACGCTAAAGAAAGGAGTCGGTTATGCACGACAGCAGATACTGGATCTGGCTCAGCCTTGCCTTTCAGCCCGGGAATACCGGTTTTGACAAACTTTTCCGCGCTTTCGGCTACAATGCAAAAGCTATATACGAAGCGGACAGCGACGCTTATGCGAAAATTTTCGGAAACAGGTCAGACGCCATCCGTACTCTGTGTGATAAACGGATCGACAACGCTCTGAAAATTCTCGATTTCTGTGAAAAGAACAACATAGGTCTTCTGACTCCGGATGAAAATAAATATCCTTCTTCTCTTCTGCGAATACAGGGACAGCCTCCGGTAATATACTATAAGGGTACAGTACCGGATTTTTCGGCAAACCTCTCCATCGCTGTTGTCGGCACTCGCAACGTCACTTCTTACGGAACCTCAGCCGCATATACCATTTCACACGATCTGGCTTACGCAGGAGCAATAATTGTAAGCGGTATGGCGATCGGTACCGATACCGCCGCTCACAGAGGAGCTCTTGATGCAAAAGGAACAACCGTTGCTTTTTTAGGCAGCGGTATAAATGTTATCTATCCAAAAGACAACAGCCGTCTTTTCGACGAAATCACCGAATCCGGTGCGGTAATGACTGATTATCCGCCGTTTTCACGTCCCGAAGGCAGACATTTCCCGATAAGAAACAGACTGATAAGCGGAGTAAGTCACGGCGTGCTGGTAATTGAAGCGGCTAAAAAAAGCGGTGCTCTCCTTACCGCAAACCATGCCATAAATCAAGGCAAACTTCTCTACGCTCTTCCGGGCAGGATCGGAGAGCTGACAAGCGAAGGCACGAACAACCTTCTTCTCAGCGGTGCAAAAGCCGTCACCAAAACCGAGGACATAATCTCGGATTTCGAGCATCTGTTCAGATTCAGACCTATCCCGAACAGAAGCGGATATACTCAGTTCAGCAGCGGAATTCAATCCGCTGATAATACAGCGTTCAATCCTTTTGGCGGTAACGGAAAAGGCATTGGCGCATACAGCGGAAACGGCAGCTTCTATGACCGGTTTACTCCGATGCCGGAAAGTAGACCTGATAATAAAAGCACTGATTTAAAACCGAACGGCAAAGCAAGAAAAATCAGCCGGGTAAATCCCGCACCAAGGTATTTTGATCCTCAGGCTTACCGAAACCAAGCGGAAAACCGTCTGTCTGAACCCAAACCGCTGATTATTTACAGTGACTTTGATGACAGCGAGTTCAAAAAAGCAAACGAGTCACTGACCGATCAGCAGAAGGAAGAGCTCGAAAGCATCGGAATGCTTTCACACAGAACCGTGATAAAATATCCGGAAGCTCCTGTTCCCGAGGGCGGTTACAAAGTGAAACTGACAAAGGAAAAGATTGAGGAATTTGACAGGCTTACCGATGACATGAATAAACGTGCAATCGCCATGGATGAGATCAGAAGCGGAATAAAAGTACGCTCGCCGTTCAAGGGGGTAAACGACCTCAAAGAGCTTGACAGATTGTACATGGAAGACAGAAAAAAACAGGAAAGTCGCAGTGCTGAAAAGGAGAAAGCCGGAAATGAAACCGAAATCGATTATACCGGACTTTCCGGAGTTGAAATTTCGGTGCTCAAGCTGCTCGAAAACGGAGATAAGCTGACGGTTGACTCAATGTCCTGCCTTGGAATTCCACTCCCTAAACTTCTTTCACTGCTTACCGTTCTTGAAATCAAAAAACGGATAGTTCAGCTGCCGGGTGGATTTTTTCAGATAAATAAAAAACTCTGATCCGTCAAGATGTCTGATTATCAGGCGTACTGCACGTTTTAACAGTCACAGTAAGTACACGGCTAACCGCTCATTTAAGTTAACGGTCACAGGTTAGACAGTGGCGTTTACAATTTTACTGTCGGCGACCGTACTTTACATGAATCCGGATTTTACAGACCGTAACTTTACAGCACAAAAAGCTTGCATTTTTACTAACGATAACTGTAAAGTAAAAAGAGCTTGCAGTTTAACCGGCAATAACCGTACAGTACAAAGAGAGCTTAAATTTTAACTGAAGATAACTCTACATTACAAAAGGCTTGCATTCTAACTGACAATAACCGTACAGTACAAAAAACTCACATTTTAACTGACAATAACTGTACAGTACAAAAAACTCACATTTTAACTGACGGTAACAGTTCATTGCACGCATCTTTCATTTTTTAACTGACGTCACCATACTTTGCAAGGGGCTTGAATTTTCACTGTCGGTAACAGTACAGTATTAAAAGCCAACGTTTTAACTTAAAACAATACTAACCGCGTTCCGTTTAGTTTCGGATCCGGTTACAGGTCAGAGACCTAATGAATAATAAAATTTACATCAACAGCTTTCAAAGCTGATTTTTTACCCATACGGAGGACCAAATGACAAATCTGGTTATAGTCGAATCGCCTTCAAAGGCAACCACAATCAAGAATTATCTCGGCTCGGGCTACAAGGTGGTTGCGTGTCAGGGACACGTAAGAGATCTGCCGAAAAGTTCGCTCGGCGTTGACATAGAAAACAATTTTGCTCCGCACTATATCAATATCCGCGGAAAAGGTGAGCTTATCTCCGCTCTGAAAAAAGACGCAAAAGCGGCAAATAAAATTTTCCTTGCAACCGACCCCGACCGCGAGGGAGAAGCAATTTCCTGGCACCTTGCCAACACACTCGGGCTGCCCATCGAATCGACCAAAAGAGTAACATTCAACGAAATTACAAAGCCGGCAGTAAAAGCCGCCATTAAAAATCCGAGAAACATCGACATAAAGCTGGTAGACTCACAACAGGCAAGAAGAATCCTTGACAGAATAGTCGGATACAAGCTGAGTCCATTCCTCTGGAAAGCCGTGAAAAGCGGTCTTTCTGCCGGAAGAGTTCAGTCGGTGGCAACAAAGGCAATTGTTGAAAGAGAAGAGGAAATAAGAAACTTCGTCGCCGAGGAGTACTGGCTGCTCGACGCTCTTTTCGAAAGTCTTAATTTAAAAGCCAAATTCTACGGAAAAGCACCGGGCGAAACAAAAACAGATCTTAAAACCAAAGAGCAGACGTACGAAATAATCGATGCCGTCAAAGACAGGGATTTTACCGTTGTTTCGGTAAAAAAAGCGGTTCGTCAGAAAAATCCCGCTCCGCCCTTTAACACCTCTTCAATGCAGCAGGAAGCGGCTAAAAAGCTGAATTTCCAGTCACAGTACACTATGAGAATTGCACAAGAGCTTTACGAAGGTATCAACCTCGGCTCCGAAAACGGTGGAATTCACGGTCTTATCACCTACATGCGTACCGACTCTTTAAGAATTTCAGCCGAGGCTACCGAAGCCGCAAAAACCTATATTGAAGAAAAATACGGCAAAAAATATCTTCCCTCTTCCGCAAGAGTGTACAAGTCGAAAGAAAACGCACAGGACGCTCACGAGGCAATCCGTCCGGCTGACGTTACCTTGCACCCCGACCAGATCAAAAAATATCTCAGTCAGGGACAGTATAAACTGTATAAGCTTATATGGAGCAGATTCGTCGCCAGCCAGATGGCAAATGCGGAATTCGATACGGTAAGCGCCGACATTCAGGCAGGCGACTACATTTTCAGAACCAGCGGATATATAGTCAAATTCAACGGATTTATGCAGGTCTGGGCTTCCGATGATATTGATTACGAAGGCGAAAACCTACGCCTTCCTGAGCTTAAAAAAGGTCAGGTGCTCTCCCCCTGCAAGCTCGTGCCCACGCAGAAATTCACCGAACCGCCGGCAAGATACAACGAGGCTACCCTTATCAAGTTCCTTGAGGAAAAAGGAATAGGCAGACCGTCTACTTTTGCAACGATAATCTCGACGATTATTTCAAGGGGATATGTAAAGAGAGACAAGCACTCGCTTGTTCCGACTTCGCTCGGCGAAATCACCACCAAAATTATCAGCGACAATTTCCCCGATATAGTCGACTGCAAATTCACTGCGCAAATGGAGAACAGCCTCGACAACATCGCCGAAGGCAAAAACACAATGCAGGGAGTTCTCGGCGGCTTTTATAAAAAATTCGAAAAAAGTCTCCAAAAAGCCGAGGAGAAAACCAAGGATATGTCGTTTACCGTTCCGGCGGAGCAGACTGACATTATCTGCGATAAATGCGGCAGTGTGATGATAGTCAAAAACGGCAGATACGGAAAATTTGCCGCATGCCCGAACTACCCGGAATGCAAAAACACAAAACCGCTTGAAGACCGCTCATCATCTCAGAGCAAAACTCCTGAGCCGACCGGTCTTACCTGTGACCTTTGCGGAGGTAAACTGGTTATCCGTTCGGGAAAATTCGGAAACTTCTACGCATGCGAGAATTTCCCGAAATGCAAATTCACAAAACAGATAACCAAAGATACGGGAGTTAAATGCCCGAAATGCGGCGCAAGCATTGTAGCCAAAAAAGGTAAAAACAATTCCCTCTTTTACAGCTGCGAAAGATATCCGGAATGCGATTTTTCCTCGTGGGATCAGCCTGTAACGGAAAAATGTCCCAGATGCGGCGGTATACTGATGAAAAAGAAAGGCAAGAACACCGTATACTGTCTGAACAAGGGCGAATGCGGTTATACGGGTAACTATGACGGCGATGAAACAAAATAAGGTGACGGTTGTCGGTGCAGGCCTCGCAGGCTCGGAAGCCGCATACCAGATAGCTTCCAGAGGGGTAGATGTAACTCTGTATGATATTAAACCTGACGGCAAAACCCCCGCTCACGCCTCAGAGTTGTTCGGAGAACTGGTGTGCTCAAACTCTCTGAGATCCGCAGAGAGCACAAATGCAGCCGGTATGCTTAAAAAAGAACTGCGTCGGCTCGGTTCTCTTATTATGGAAGCAGCGGACGCAAGCGCCGTTCCGGCAGGCTCGGCTCTTGCAGTTAACAGAGAGATTTTTTCGGCATATATCACAGACAAAATCAAGTCGTGTAAAAACATCGAGGTTGTCTGCGCCGAGGTAAAGGATATTCCGGATGACGGTATCTGCGTCATCGCCTCAGGACCTCTCACGACAGAAGCTCTTGCGAAAAAAATCGCCGCTTTCTTCGGCTCGGAAGGACTGTATTTCTTTGATGCAGCTGCTCCGATAGTCGATGCCGAAACAATTGACTTTAACACGGTTTTCGCACAGTCCAGATACGGAAAGGGAGACGCCGACTACCTTAACTGCCCGTTTGACAAAGAAAGCTATCTGAAATTCTACGAAAGTCTTGTTAACGCAGAAGAAGCAGAGCTTCACGACTTTGACAGAGAGCAACAAAAAAAGCTTATCGTTTTCGAAGGCTGTATGCCGATTGAAATAATGGCAAAACGGGGAGTTGACACACTTCGCTTCGGTCCTATGAAGCCGGTTGGTCTTACAGATCCGAAAACCGGTCGCGAACCTTACGCCTGCGTGCAGTTAAGGGCGGAAAACACCGACAAAACAATGTACAATCTCGTAGGATTTCAGACACACCTGAAAATTCCGGAACAGAAGCGTGTTTTCCGTATGATTCCCGGTCTTGAAAACGCTGAATTTCTTCGCTACGGAGTCATGCACAGAAACACCTATATAAATTCCCCGGGAAATCTTACCCCGGTTTATTCGGCGGTAAGCCGTCCCGATCTCTTTTTTGCGGGTCAGATGACAGGAGTTGAGGGTTACATAGAATCAGCCTCCTCAGGCTTTGTCGCAGGTATAAACGCCGCAATGCGGTACCTTGGCAAGGATCAGATAATTTTCCCCGAAACAACCGTTATCGGCTCTCTTGCTGCTTATGTCAGCCGCGGAGGCAGCGGAAAATTCCAGCCTATGAACGCAAACTTCGGGCTTATAAAACCGCTTGAAAAGAAAGTAAAAGGCGGAAAACCGGCAAGAAACCAGGCGCTTTACGAAAGAGGAATGTCTGATCTTGAAAAATTCGCCGAAGAATCCGGACTGTGATCACCTCTTCAGCGGTTTTGCAAACAAAAGAAACGGATTACCGTAATTTCTGAAATTTTACAGACCATCTTTCTTTGTGAAAGGAACGGATATGAAAATAATAGTTGACGTAATGAGCGGTGACAAAGCACCGGGTGAAATCATAAAAGGCGCATGCTTTGCCGCGAAAACCGGAAAAACCGATATCATAATGGTCGGAAATTCCGAGGTAATAAAAAAATACGCATCGGAAAATATGCTTGATATATCTTTGGCAAACATAGAGATTGCAGACGCAAGGGACGTGATTACCATGGAAGATGATCCGATGTCGGTAAAAGATAAAAAAGAGTCGTCAATGGCAACGGCTCTCAGACTTTTAAGAGAAGGAAAAGGAGACGCGGTAATAAGTGCCGGAAACACCGGCGCACTTTATACGGGTGCCGTACTTTATGTCGGAAGAATAAAAGGCGTTCAGAAAGCTGCCATTGCAACAGTTCTGCCATTTCCCTCTCCCCTTCTGCTGCTCGACTGCGGCGCAAACGTAAGTCTTACTCCGGAAAGCCTTTTGCAGTTTGCGGTGATGGGCTCGCTTTATATGAAAAATGTGTTCGGTACGGAGCTTCCGAGAGTCGGGCTTCTGAACAACGGAACAGAGTCGCATAAGGGTACAGAACTGCAACAGCAGGCTTACGGAATACTTTCTCAGAATAAGGAGATCAGTTTTATCGGCAACGTCGAAAGCAAATCGCTTTCCGAAAACGTCTGCGACGTACTGGTAACCGACGGTTTCACCGGCAATATTCTCCTTAAATCCATAGAGGGACTCGGAGCATTCTTCATGTCCCGCATGAAAGAAATGTTCACCAAAAACTGGCTTACATACGCTTCCGCCGCAATAGTAAAGCCCCATCTGAAAAAGCTGAAAAAAGATTTCGACCCGTCCGAACACGGAGGCTCTCCGCTTCTCGGTATAAAAAAACCGGTTTTCAAGGCGCACGGAAGCTCAGATGCAAAAGCGATAGCAAATGCCGTTCGGGTCGCCGGACTCTACTGTCAGAGCGGTATTGATGAAAAAATAATAACCGCTTTGCAGTCCTCCGGCACAAACGCAAATTCCTGAGAGGTAATTTAATGCAAAACAGTTTGAACTTATTTGACATACAGAAAAAATTAGGTCACGTATTCAGAAACACAGAACTTCTGGAAAAAGCTTTTGAAGATAAAACCTCTGAAAACCGCCTGCGTCTTTCTTTTCTCGGAAAAAATCTTTTAACAGCGGTTATAAGTGACTATATTTATACACACACTCCACCCGGAACTTCAATAAGTCCGGAAAAAGATCTTCTCTATTTTCTTTCAGCCATCGAAACGGGTAAATTTTTACGTTCCAAGGATCTGATAAAATACATTCCGCAGGCATCGGAAAGCAGACCTGAAAATGAGGTAAGCACTGATGTTTTTTATGCCGTCGTTGCTGCAATTTACCTTGACAGCGGCATGACTGCACTTAAAAGTTTCACTTTGCCTTTGATCCGGAGCTGCGACTCTGAATCCCATTACGAGAGAGGTGCAGAAGGAAAGGTTCTGACTGCCGATATGCCGACTGAAGAAACAGCGCAGGACGGAGTGCATATTCAAAACGCACGGCGCGGAAGAAGGAGCGGAGCCACTTCTCTCGGCATAACCCGCGCACTTACCGTAAATAAAAACGAACCGGTTAAAAATTCGGAAAAGAACACTCAGGTAAAGGCAAAAACCGATGCACTTGACAAGTCTGAATCTGACGGCACAACAAAAACCGTAAAGTCCTCAGGTCTTTCCGGGCTTTTCTCCCTCAGAGGCAGAAAAAAGAAACAACTGCCCGAAACATCGGAGGAGTCGGATTCTGAGGAAAAAATAACCCCGGAACCCACGGTTAAGCGAAGTTTTATAAGGGATGCCCTTACTCCGGTACGGCTTTCGGATGAACTCAGAAACGCCGGTTACAGAAAGCCGAAATCTTCTGCGTCAGTTAAAACCGATGTACCGGAGACCGACAGAAAAGTCGGCAACATTCCTTCTGATACAGAAATATTTAAAGAAAATAGCGAATCCGCTCAGCGGAAAAACAGAAAATCAGACCTCAGTCCAAAGTCCGGTGAAACGGAAAACAGCGGCGTAGAAATAAAATCGGGTTTACGTCAGTCAAAAAAGAACGCTGTCGGATTTAAGTCCGGATCTACCGAGGAAATTACCGCAAACACCTTAAAACAGAAGTATCCGAAAACGGGAGACGGAAACTTTAAATTTTCGTCAAATGAAAAACAAATCCCCGACCTTGAAACGAAAACCTTTTCCGCCGAAAAGGAATCCGGTAACGAAAACTTCAAATCAATGCTTCAGGAAGCAGTTCAGAAAATCATCCGCACGTCAAACATGATACTGAAATATTCAACGGTATCAGATAAAAAAGGCGGTTATAACTGCAAAATCACAGCTGAGGACAGGGAGATAGCTTCAGCTTCTGCTTCCGGACGCAAAGCGGCGGAACAACTCGCCGCAAAAAATGCGTACAATTTACTGCAAAAAAAAGACGGTCCGGAATTTCTTTACCTGCATCAGCTGGCAAAAAGCGGAACTCTGAGTTCAGAAGGTCCGGACGACTTCGTTTCAAAGGTAAACAGATATTTTCAGAAAAACTATAAAAATTCCAAACTTCCTACCTACATGAAAAAAGACAGCGACTCAAAGAAAACTTTTACAGTCGCAGTTATCTTTGACGGAAAAGAGCTTGCGGAGGCAAGTGCGCCGTCTCTTAAACAGGCAAAACAGCTTGCTGCCGAAAAAGTCTGCAAGCAGTTCGGAATTCAGTAAAACTGATTATCAGAGAAAATAAATGTCTGATACTTCTCGCTTGCAGACAGTAAGAAACAGAATCAGAGAAACTTACAGAGAATAAAAAGCCGCAAACTCAAAATAATATAAGCAAAGACTTTTTACCCTGAAACGGTCGTCATTTTCAGAATAGCATTTTAAGTTTAAAAATCAAAAACCTGCAAACTGAATCATGTTCGGAGAAAAATTATGCAAACCAAACTGAGTACGGAAAAACTTGAAAAGACAGTCGGATATACTTTCAAAAACAAAAAGTTGCTTACCGAGGCATTGACACATTCGTCCTATTCCAATGAGCTTTTGCAAAGAAATATAGATTCACGGTCAAACGAACGTCTGGAATTTCTCGGAGATTCCGTGCTTGAAATAGTTTCAACCACCTATCTTTTTGAGAATTTTCCTTCGATTCCCGAGGGTGAACTGACAAAACTCCGTTCGGAAGTGATATGCACCGAGGCGCTGTCGGGATATGCCGCAGAAATATCTCTCGGAGATTTTCTTTTACTCGGAAAAGGTGAAAAAAAGGGCGGCGGTCAGAATAAACCCTCAACTCTTGAAAATGCCTTCGAGGCACTTCTCGGAGCTATTTATCTTGACAGCGGACACTCTCTTGAAGCAGTTGAAAAATTTGCTCTGCCATTTATTTCAAAAAAAGCACTGGCGGCTTCAATCGATTCAAAGGACTACAAGTCTGAGCTTCAGCAGATCGTACAGCAAACCCCGGGAGAAAAGCTTTCTTATGAGGTAACTGACAGAACAGGTCCCGATAACGATCCGACTTTCACCGTAACGGCAATGCTCAACAGCAACGTTATCGGGAGAGGCGTAGGACACTCAAAACGGAAAGCCGAGCAGGAAGCCGCAAAAGACGCTCTTAAATTTTTCAGAAGAGACTGAATATTCCGCTGTCAATGAGCAGCTTGTTTTCTGTTGTCAGCCTTATAACGCTTTTGCCTGATGTCAGATTCATTTTTCATCCCAAAACTTTAAACTCTTACCCGGATCAATTTAACTTTTATCACAATCCACTACGGCAGAGTCCGGTAAATTAAACTGTATTATGAAAAAACATGTAAATATTCCGATTTTTATCCCTCATTTCGGTTGCAGAAACAGCTGTGTTTTCTGCAACCAGAAAAAAATCACCGGTAAGCCCTGCTACGACAGACAATCGGTTCTGAGCGAAATAAATACCGCTCTTGAAACAATAAATACGGATGTCACTGAAACGGAGCTGGCTTTCTTCGGAGGAAGCTTTACCGCAATTCCGGAAGACGAAATGCTCTGGCTTTTAAAAACCGCCGCAGAATTTATAAAAAAAGGTAAAATCCAAAGCGTCCGCCTTTCAACAAGACCTGACGCCGTCGATGAAAGAATACTCGGTATTCTCCGCATGTACGGAGTAAAAACCGTAGAGCTGGGACTTCAGAGCTTTTCCGATAAAGTTCTGTCTGCCTCAAAAAGAGGGCATACATCCTCTGATTCTGTAAAAGCTTGTCAGCTGGTGAAACAGTTCGGTTTTGAACTTGTCGGGCAGATGATGGTGGGACTTCCCTCTTCAACCCCCGAGGACGAGCTTTATACGGCAAATGAGATCTGCCGCCTCGGATGCGACGGAGCAAGGATCTATCCGACAGTGGTTTTCCCGGATACCGAACTTATGAAAATGCAGCAAGCCGGCGACTACATTCCCCTTACGACGGAGCAGGCAACGGTCAGATGCTCAGACGTTCTTGAAGTATTTATAGAAAATAACGTCAAAGTCATCCGTATCGGTCTTTGCTCAAACGAAACTCTCGCTTCCGACGTCTACCTGCACTCCTATCACCCTGCGGTAGGAGAACTTGCTATAAACCGGTACTACCTCAGAAAAATGTGCAAACTGCTGGAAAACGATAATTCAAAAGAAAAAATTCCGGTTTTTGCAGTCGCAAAAGGTAAAATAAGTCAGGCTGTCGGGCAGAAAAGATCCAATGCCGGATTTCTTATCGGTAAATTCGGCTTAACAAACATCAAAGTCATAGAATCCGACCTTCTGCAAGGCTTCGGTATCTCCCTTATACATACAGAAAGGAACAAATATGCGTCTGATCTCACTTGAACTTCAGGGATTCAAATCCTTTCCCGATAAAACAGTTCTTAAGTTCGCTCCCGGAGTAACCACCGTTGTCGGTCCGAACGGAAGCGGTAAAAGCAATATTTCCGACGCCGTCCGTTGGGTACTCGGTGAAATTTCTTCCAAAAATATGCGCGGAAGCAAAATGGAGGATGTCATTTTCGGCGGTACAGACACAAGAAAACCGATGTCCTACGCCGAAGTTTCACTAACCCTCGATAACCGCGAGGAAGACGGATTTTCACGGCTTGCAAGCGAATACGACGAGGTTACGGTAACAAGACGCTATAACCGGAACGGAACAAGCGAATACATGATAAACAGGCGTCCGGTAAGACTAAAAGACATAAATACCCTTTTTATGAATACCGGTATCGGCCGTGACGGATATTCGATCGTCAGCCAGGGAAAAGCCGCAGAAATAATATCGCAGAAAAGCGACGAAAGAAGAAATGTTTTTGAAGAGGCGGCAGGTATTTCAAAATACCGCTATCAGAAAAACGACGCAGAGAAAAAACTTGCCGAAACGGCTCAGAACTGCGAAAGACTTGCCGACATCCTTCTCGAAAAAAAGACAAATCTCGACAAACTTGAAAAAGACGCCGAAAAGGCAAAAAAATATCTCGATGTTTACGAAAAAAAGAAGGAAGCGGATATTTCTCTGCTTGTCTATGAAACCGAAAAGGTGAGAAATGAAACTGACGAAAAGAAAAAGCAGTATGACCTGCTTGAAAAATCGCTTCTTGCCGCTGACAACGAAATAACCGACAACAATAATCAGTACGAGCGTCTGGATATCGAAAAAAGCAGAGCAAAGGAAAAGTTTTTACAGCTCAGCGACAAAATAGAACAGATGAACAACAGCCGCTTCGAAAGCAGCACAAGAAAGCAGATTCTGGAAAACGATGTTCTGCACATCGAAGAAAATATAGATTCAAAACGCAAACTTCTGTCGGAACTGCGTGAAAACCGTACAGCCCTGACCGAAAAGGTGACGCAGTCGGAAAACAATCTCAAAGAGGCAACGCGCCTTTTTGATGAAACAAACACCCTTGTAAAGGAAAACAGTGAGCAAATCGAAAACCTGAAAAGCAAGAAACAGCAAATCGCTCTTCAAAACGAAAGCAATGCGGAAAAAACCGAAAGTCTTAAAAATGAAATAAACGCGCTGAACATCGAAAAAGCCAGACTTCAGAGTTACAGCGATTCCGGACTGGAACGCAAAAACCAGCTTAAAAACGAACTTGCGGAAACTCTTAAATCAACAGAATCATGCAGAGAAGGCATGTTGAAATACAAAAAAAGACTGGACGAATATGAAGAAAAAAGTAACGCCATAAGACAGTCCGAAGAAGAAATCCGCATTGAAACGGAAAAACTGCGTGAAAAGCAGTCAAAACTCAACGACTCGGTTATCTCCTACGCCGGCGACCTTCGCGATATCAGAACAAAAGTTGATTCTCTGCGCAGAATGGACGAGCTTTTCGAAGGCTATCCTCAGAGCGTTTCCGCATTGATGAACGCCTCCAAAGCCGGAAAACTTCAGGGAATTATCGGACCGCTGTCGCATATCTTTACCGTCA
Source organism: uncultured Clostridia bacterium (assembly GCA_944391815.1). GTDB lineage: Bacteria > Bacillota > Clostridia > Oscillospirales > CAG-272 > SIG673. Next base: position 38,338 of record CALXUV010000029.1, read on the forward strand.
AAAGTGAATACTCTCTCGCAGTTGAGACTGCGCTGGGCAATAATATTCAGAACATAGTCACTGAAAACGACTCCGCCGCAAAAGCAGCCGTTCTCTGGCTTAAACAGAACAACGCCGGAAGAACCACCTTCTACCCCCTCAACACCATGCAGGTTACTCCGCTTTCGGTGAGAACCGAGGATCTGGAAAAACGCAAAGGTTACATCGGTATTGCTTCATCGCTTATCAGCTATGACAGTAAATATTACAGGGTTGTAGAAAACCTGTTAGGCAGAACCCTGGTTTTCGATAACCTCGAAAACGCAAACGACACCGCAAAGGCGTTCGGCTACCGCCTGCGGATAGTGACAAAAGACGGTCAGCTTGTAAACGCCGGAGGTTCCATTACCGGAGGTCAGGCAAAGAGAGAATCAGGTGTTCTCAGCCGCTCTGCCACTATAGATAAACTCGGAGCCGAAAGAATAAAAATTGAACAGCAAAAAAAGGCAGCCGAAGAGGAATTTGCAAAGGTTACCGATCAGATATCGGAGCTTGTGAAAAAGTCCGGCGACAATCAGGCAAAGCTTAAACTTATCGCTTCGCTTGCACAGGCAGACAGTAATCAGTATACGGCATTTGAAACTCAGCTTTCAACAGTTAACGAGACGGTTGAAAAAACCGAAGCAGAAATAAAAGCCATAGAAGAAAAAAAAAACAGATATGCCGAAGAAGCTGAAAAATGCACACAACGTATCACTGAAATTTCCGGGGAAATAAAGAATCTGGAAGAACAGAAGGCGGAAAATGATGCCGAAAGCAGGCAAATAAGCGATCTCCTCGGCGATGAATATAAAACAGAAAACCGTCTTGCCGTGAAATCCGCTCAGCTGCAAAAGGACGTAGATCTGGCGGAAAAGGAACTGTTTTCTGCCCAGAGCGAAAAGGAGCAGTGCGAAAACGAAATAACAGCAAGTGAGAATTCTATAAAAAAGTCCGAAGAGGACATAGTAAAAAAGAAAGAAGAGATACTCCGCTGTTCGGACGACACACAGCATTTTGCAGATTCAATAAGCGAACTGACTTCCGAACGTGACAGCGAGGACAAGCGCAGCATTGAAATCGAAATGAAGATGAACGAGCTGAAAAAATCCCTCCAGGAGCTTATGAATTCAAGGGAGATACTGTCCAATGATTTTGTAAAACTTGAATCAAAGCTGGAAAATCTCAGCAGCACTTACGACAGAAATATAGAATATCTGCGCAGTGAATATGAGATAGGTTTTACCGAAGCTCAGCAACTTGGGTATCCGGAAGTAACCGAGGAAAACAGAGCGGAAGTAGCGCAGAGATTACAGGAGCTTAAGTACAAGCTGAGAGGAATAGGCTCGGTCGATCCGAAATCTATCGAAGACTATAAAGAAGCAAAAATCGCTTATGAGGAAATGAATACACAGTTTGAGGATCTGACAAAATCGAGAAACGAATTCCAGAATACCGTTGAAATACTGGAAAAAGAAATGCGCACAAAATTTGTCGAGGTAATGGGCGAGATAAATATAGCGTTCAAGCGGGTTTTCCGTGAGCTTTTCGGCGGCGGTAACGCAGAACTGGTCCTTACTGATCCCGACGACGTCCTTCACTGCGGAATTGACATAAATGTCGCCCCTCCCGGAAAAATTATAAAAAGCCTTTCCCTTCTTTCAGGAGGTGAACAGGCGTTTATAAGTATAGCTCTCTTCTTCGCCATACTCAACGTCAACCCTTCTCCTTTCTGCATTTTCGACGAAATCGAGGCAGCTCTTGATGAAGTCAACGTCGCAATGTTCGCCAGTTATATTAAGAAATACTCGGACAAAACTCAGTTCATCACCATCACGCACAGACGCGGCACAATGGAAGTTGCCGACACCCTATACGGTGTAACCATGGCGGAGAGAGGAATATCAAAAGTACTTACCCTGAACGTAAACGAAGTGGAATCAAAGCTCGGAGTCAAACTCTGAAACCGTTGTTTACAAGTCAAACCGATTTATCAAATGTATAAAAATAACCGCAAAGCAGGATAAAATATATGGGATTTTTTGAAAAACTGAAAAAAGGACTTGCAAAAACCAAAAACTCTGTCGTTGCACAGATGGACAGCCTTTTTAAATCCTTTGTCGCAATAGACGAAGATATGCTTGAAGAGCTTGAAGAAATACTGATAGCCGCAGATGTCGGCGCCGCTACTTCGGCTGAAATAATAGAGAAACTGAGAGACAAAATTGCTACCGATGGACTTTCGGAAGCCGGTCAGGCAAAAAAGGCACTGAACAGCATACTTATCGAAACAATAGGAGAAGGTCAGCCGCTTAATCTCGGGGAAGGCCTTTCCGTTATTCTCGTGATAGGCGTAAACGGAGTCGGAAAAACCACTACCATCGCAAAGATCGCCAACTATCTGATTTCTTCGAAAAAGAAAAAAGTCATGCTCGCCGCCGCAGATACATTCAGAGCGGGAGCAATCGACCAGTTAAAAGTCTGGGCTTCCAGAGTCGGAGCTGATATCGTAAGCCATAATCAGCAGTCAGCCGACCCGGCTGCGGTAGTGTTCGACGCTATAAGCGCCGCCAAAAACAGAGGCTGCGATGTCGTTATCGTAGACACTGCCGGACGTCTCCACACAAAGAAAAATCTGATGGAAGAGCTTGCAAAAATAAACAGGGTGATTTCAAGAGAGCTGCCGGACGCCTCAAAGGAAACACTTCTTGTTCTTGACGCCACAACCGGACAAAATGCGGTAAATCAGGCAAAAGAATTCAAAAACGTTGCAAACATCACAGGTCTTGTTCTCACAAAACTTGACGGAACTTCAAAAGGCGGTATAGTCTTTTCCATAAAAAAAGAACTGGGTATTCCGATTAAATACATCGGAGTCGGGGAAAAAGCTGACGATATGGAGCCATTTAACGCAAAGGATTTTGTGTCTGCACTTTTTGAAAACTGATAATTATTGCTATAACTTAAAAATAAATAGCAAGATATTGTAAAATAACAATCAAAAAAGCATTAAGGTAATTTCTGAACTATTGAAAAAAGATGCCGCCACGGTTCTCTTACAGTGTAAATCATTTTTTTCATACTAAGTGAAGCCGGTTTTCTTCTGACGCAATATTTAGATAAAAAACGCAAAATTCAAACACAGAAATAAGCAATTTAAGATAGTTATCCATAACTCTGACAAGCTAAAAAAATACATGCTTTCAAATCAGTCATACTCATAAACCGGAAACGGGATTTAATACAGATTGTTTCCGTAAAGTTGGCGCAATGCGTATTTTAATGTCACGAAACCCGTATGCGTCAAAGCGGCGATTATTTGCCACAAAAATTAAGATAAATTATCAAGGTAAAGAAATGAAAATAATTCTTGCAACACATAACAAAAACAAAGTAAAAGAAATGCAGAAAATACTCTCCGAAAGTTTCGGTGATGTTACTGTAACGGCGGCTTCCGATGAGGGATTTACTTCGGAAATCGAGGAAAACGGAAGCACTTTTGAAGAAAACGCTCTGATTAAAGCAAGGGCTGTCAGAAAAAACGGTTATATTTCAGTAGCCGACGATTCCGGACTTTGCGTTAACGCACTCGGACTGCGTCCCGGAATATATTCGGCAAGATATGCAGGCGAACCTTGCGATGACACTAAAAACAACTTAAAACTTCTTTCTGAGCTTGCAGATCATCAGGACAGAAGCGCATATTTCGTTTCGGCAATCGGTTGTGTACTTGAGGACGGAACGGAGTTTACTGTCACCGGAAAGGCAGACGGAATAATTCTCACATCACCGAGAGGCAACGCAGGATTCGGTTATGATCCGCTTTTCTACTTTCAGCCGCTTGACAAAACGTTTGCGGAGCTTACCACCGATGAAAAAAATGCGGTAAGTCACCGCGGAAATGCTCTTAGGGCTTTTGTTGCCGAGCTTAAAAAAAGAATTTAAGATCGGACGGTATTCTAAGCAATAGAATTTAAACCCGGTTGCATTTTTAACAAAAGTATTTAGAATTATCCGGTTTATTACAGGATTCAACCATTTGAGATAATTATTTTTACACTCTTAATGATCACATTATTTTTTACCAAAGTGATTTTCAAATTTAAATCAGTAAAACTACTTAGTTTTAAACGCCTGAATGTTATAAAGTTACCGGGTGCCATTACGTTTTTCATTTAACGGATTTCAGCAAATCGGAGATGTAGAAAAACATCGATAAATATAATCAGTCCGTAAAACAACGATTCAAGCAACAATTTCGATACAAACGGAGGAAAATTCAATTTTGGAAAATTTAGCAATTTACGGCGGCACTTTCGCTCCGGTACACAACGGTCACATTACCGCCGCAAAAGCATTTTACAGTGCCGTGAAACCGGACAGACTGCTTATAATTCCGACACTTATTCCTCCGCACAAGCAGATAACATTCAAAGACAATCCGTCTGACAGACTTAATATGCTGCATCTGGCGTTTGACGGAGACGATTATTTTGAGGGCAGACTTACAGTTTCCGATTACGAGCTTACCGCCCCGCCTCCGAGCTACACCGTTAACACTCTTAAACATTTCTCTTCTCCGCAGAGAAAGTTGATATTTCTTGTAGGTACGGATATGTTCGTTACGCTTGACAAATGGCGAAGTCCTGAAGAAATTTTCAGTCTTTGCACCATTGCGCTGATGCAAAGAGAAAACTCATCAGAAAAAACATCAATAATTAACCAAAAAACATCAGAATTCCGCAATGTTTACAACGCCGATATTATTTTCATCAACTCGCCCGCTATTGAAATCAGCTCATCGGACATCAGAAACGGCGATGACAATATAAGAAAAAAATATCTTCCGGAAAAGGTTTACAATTATGTAAAGGAGCACCGACTTTATGAAAATAACTGAAAAAGATCTTGATTTTCTGCGCTCGGAAATTAAAAAATACGTAAGCGGAAAGAGACTTGCACACACACTTTCAGTCGAAAAAGAAGCCGCAAAGCTCGGAAGCATCTTTTCTCTCAGCAAAGACAAGATAAATAAGCTGGCGGCTGCCGGTATTCTTCACGACATAACCAAAAGCCTGAGTACCGAAGAGCAAATCGAACTGATGAAAAAATACAAAATTTCGCTTACACAGGATGATTTGCAGAGCCCAAAAATTTTTCATTCCATAACCGGAGCTCATTTTGCAAGAGAACATTTTCCCGAATTTACCGACCGTGAAATCTTCCTGTCAATTTTGTACCATACAACCGGAAAACCGTCAATGACTCTTTTTCAGAAACTTATTTATCTTGCCGATTATATTGAGCCTTTGCGGGATTTTCCTGACTGCGTAAGGCTCCGTGACTTCTTTTATTCCGTCCCGAATATTAACGTTTCACATCTGGATAAAACTCTTTTGCTGTCCTTTGACCTTACTATAAGTAATCTTGTTGAAGAAAAACAGTTTATCCATAAAAAAACCGTTGCGGCGAGAAATTATCTTCTGCTTAAATGATCACGGCGGTTTTACTGCGGCAACAGCTACATTTTCAGAATTATTTTAATTAACACTCAGCATTCGGAGATCGATAATGATTAAACCTGATTACACTACATCAGTTGTCAACACGGTGGTAAAAACCCTCGCCGATAAAAAAGCTGTAAGAATTACAGTTTTGTACACTGAAAAAATAACAACTCTTTGCTCATATTTTATAATCTGTGAGGGATTTTCTTCAACTCACATCGCAACCCTTGCCGATAAGGTAAAAGAAGACCTCGGAAACACCGGATTTCCCTGTCTTCACTTCGACGGAAACAAGGACGGAAAGTGGTTTGCTCTCGATTTCGGCGCAGTTATTCTGCACATTTTCGACCGTGAAACCCGTGAGTTTTACGGTATTGAAAAGCTTTGGAGAGATGCGGAAAACGTAACTGAAAATTTCCTCAGTGCAGACTGAATTCCGAGAACTAAAATTTAAGTAATTCAAAAATCATAAATTCACAGCTCTCAAAGACATATAAAAGTACTTATAATATCAAAACAACTTCATTTCCGAACTTTTATTAATTTTAAAAGGTTAAGTTGTTTCCGTGATTTATTTTTATGCAGGAGCTGTAAATTTTCGATTTATCTAAAAAATCCGGCACTACAATATGGAGTAACATATGAAAAATTTATATATCATCGGCGGAACAATGGGAGTAGGCAAAACCACCGTTTCGCAGATAATGAAAATGAAACTTTGTAACAGCGTGTTTCTTGACGGCGATTGGTGTTGGGATTCAAACCCTTTCCGGGTAAACGAAGAAACAAAGGAAATGGTTATGGAAAATATCTGCTTTCTGCTGAATCAGTTTATTTCCTGCCCGGCTTACCAAAATATCATCTTCTGCTGGGTTCTTCACGAACAAAGTATAATAGACGATATTCTCAGCAGAATTAATACCGATAACTGTCAGATTAAAAACATTTCCCTTATCTGCGGAGAAGCCGAGCTTACCGACAGAATAATGTCTGATGTAAGTTCCGGAAAACGTACCGTCGATGTTCTTAAGCGAAGTTTGTCAAGACTTTCAAATTATTCAAGTCTTAATACAACCAAGATAGTTACCGACGGCAAGCTCCCGGAGCAAATAGCAGCCGAAATAATCGATTTGACATGATTTTATGACAATCATTTGATTTTATCCATTCCTCATTCTTTTTCAGTTGAATTTTACTGTTTCAAGCAGTTAATTTTTAGTCGTACACCCGTAAAATCAAGCAATTGACTTAAAAAAACACCCCTGCCGATGCTTTGCATAAGTAGTTACAAACTGACTTTTGCAATGCGGCAGGGGGTTTTTATTTTCTGAATTACTGTATTTTCGTCCGTATAAAAATGCTGATAATTTTCTGTACGTTCTTATTTTACTAAGATTCTTGTTTATTCGCTGTAAAACAATTGTTTTGGCGCGACAATGACATCACTCAGCTCTTTCCAGTAATTTTTTTCTGAAACCTGAGCCTGAGTACATGATAAAACTCCCGATCTTATCACCGTCAAAGCGTTTGACAAGGTGAGTTCCTTCGACAGTGGAAACTTCAAAAGGTATAGGATGTATCAGAAGTATATTTACTACGTTTTCTCTGTTACTCCCGTCTTCTTTGTCTGAAACCGTGAAATTTTTCAGAGTTCTGCCACGTGTTTCATAAAGAGAAAACCCAACAACGTGCGCATTTCGTGAGCCAGCCCGTGTTACAAACACTTTTTTCCTGTAAATAGCAAATTCGTCCTGCGACTCAAAATGGTATCTGACTTTTCTGCGGAAAGTAGTAAGAATAAAAATTCTGTAATAAATCCCCTTCAAATCTGTAATTAATATATCCGGTTCGTTTTTCCTTACAAACAAAGACCTGAACAAATGCTTGATTTCCATACGGAAACCGGAACTTTTACAGACAACTGAAATACGCCTGATCAGCACAATACGTTTAACCAGCACTGAAAGAAATGTAAGTAAAACCACTGCTGAAAAAATTATCAGTAGAGTAATCCAAAACACTGTTTTCACCTCCTGATATTCAGTCATGTTGAAGCGCGGCTTTCTTTTCTTTTATTGTACAGGTATTTTCGCTATGAAATTTAGTCTTGTTGCAGACAAAATCAAGGTTATTTTTCCCTCTTATCCTATCACTTTCAGCTTACTCAACTCTTGATTATTTTGCGGAATTTATCAGTTATTTTGAGAGTCTGAAATATGCGCCGTTTACTTTCAGGAGTGCGTAACCGGCACTTTCATTGAATAAAATCACTTCTGCTTCGGTGTCAAATGTTGCCACTACATTTCCGGCGTCGTTATAGTACTTATACTGATATCCGGATTCAACGGGTGTTTTGGTCACAAAATATCCGTTTTCTATTACTGTTAACTCACTGTTGCTGTCTGCCGATATAAGTACGGAAAACGTACCGTTGAATATGGCATACTCTTTTTTCAGTCCGCCGGTATCTTTGTAAAGTATTACTGATTTGGAAGTAATGTCATGTACCTCATAACCAGACGCCGAAAAATCAAAAACAAGATTCATTTTGAAATCATAGAGTTTTCTCAAACCGATAATATATTTTTCGTTATATAAAACTCCGGAGTCAGAAACAAAATCCGCTATCTTTTTACCCTTGTTGTCAACTATACGGACATTTCCGTTCTTATCGGTAAGCAAGTACCCTTCGTTACCCAATCTTTCAATTGACTCTGCGTTTTCAAGCAATGCGGAAAGTTCAGCTTTGACTTTCAGGTGATTATTCAGCACGACAAGCTGACTGTATTCTGAAACTACTCCATCTTTGATTTCAGCTATCTGAGCAAGGTTTGTAAGTTTATCACCAAACAAATTGCCGAGTTCTGTTCTCAAAGCCTGTCCGGGTGCTAAAATTCCTATAACAAAATCAACATTTTTATTTTCCGATTTGCCGTTTTTGGGGTTGAATATTTCACATGATAAATCAACTTTTTGTTTTATACCGTCATCGTAAACTTCAAAGCCCATTTTTTCCGGGACGTCGTAAACGGTATACTTCTTAGCGTCCTGCGGCAGAACAGTTATCTTCTGACATAAAATATTTCCGTCTTCCAAAATAAAAATTTTAAAGTCGTCACAGGCTGACGGACTATATATATTCAGAATATTGTATTTTCTGTCAAATACAGTAACCGAACCGTCATCATTAATGAGATATTTGTAATTTTCATTTACAAAGTCACAGTCAGGAAGTTCAAAATAATCCGGGATATCAAACTCTTTTGTAAGCAATCCTTCCATAACTGAATACGCCGAATATCCGAAAACAACTATATCATCCACTCCGTAAACCGGTTGGTTTCCACTAAGCGACGCTATCAATGCTTTCTCCTGATATAGTTCAGCTTTTGTCATTATTCCGCCTGTTTCAGCTGACATAAACTTGACAGCATACGATGTGCAGCCGCCGTTTCCGAATATTTCAAATTCAAGGTACGTACTGTCACCCGCCGGCACAGAATAGGTATACAATACCGTATTGTTTTCAATGTTGTATACATAATATTTTGCGGCAGTATCTGCAATACTCATATCAACAAAAATTGCAAGATTCCTTTCGGACAATATCAAATCTCCGGTCACCGCAGTTATCTGCTGACTTGTTAAAACAGAGGAATTTCCGGAATAATCCTCTTCGAGATATTTTAAAAATTTGCCGGAGCTGCTGCAAGAAGTAATAGACATCAGGACACACATTATTACCAGGCAAAATGCTGCTATTTTCCTTTTCAAAGAAATCACCTCACTGACTTTAATTAGATGTATACTGCAAAACTACTGCTTTACATATCTATACTACCACACATACTGCAAATTGTCAACAATTACAAATGAGTTTTTCAAGCATTTATTTCCTGACTTCCCCTTTAATATATTCTTAAAATCCATTTTTGACAAAAAAACAAAAAGTCCGATTGGGGTACCTGCGATAAAGCAGGTGCGCCAATTTTTACGTTAAAATTCGAACAATGGTTGAATTATCATCAAAAAATAAGTTATTGATTGATTTTTATTTTATGATATAATATTAGTGAAAGCAGAGCTCGCTTATCTTTTCATAAGGAGACTTATTTATGGATCATATTGGAAGAAAAATAAAAGAACTTAGAAAGAAAAAGGATATGACGCAGGAAAAGCTTGCGGAATATCTTCATGTGTCATTTCAAGCGGTATCAAAATGGGAAACGGGTGCGGCAACCCCAGACCTTTCTTTGATAGTGCCCTTGGCAAGATTGCTCAACGTTACAACAGATGAACTTTTTGGTATTTCTAATGATGTTGATGTACGACAAGAAGAATTGTTGAAAATATGGCAGGAAACGTGGAATACGGGAGACACTGAAAAGCGATATGAAATAGCAAAAACAGCGGTTTCTGAATATCCAGGAAATTTTGATTATTTGATGTGGCTTGCAGATGCGGAAGCATTATTTGCAATTCATAATTGCGAAAAATACTCTGACGAGCAAAAATCTCATTTTGAAAATGCCGTAAAATACTATGAAACGATCATAGAAGATTGTACAGATGATGATGTCAAGAATGATGCAATTTACGGTATCGTTATGACATTACTCGATATTGGAAGAAGAGAGGATGCAATTCCTTATGCCAAGCAGCACCCGGAATCAGATGAATTACTTATGTGGTGCTTGGTTGGCGATGAAAGAGAAAAATGCAGGCAAAAATTGATACGCGGATGTATGGATAAATTGGTTGAATGGCTGGAATGGGGGAAGCACAATCTTCCATCAATAAAAGCCGCGGAAAGCATTATCAAAACGATTATTTCCGACGGCAATTACTTGTATCACAATAATACTCTAATGCACAATAAAATATGGCAAGCAATGTGTTTGACACAAGAAAAGAAATTTGACGAAGCAATTTCTGCATTGAAGGCATCTTATGAATATGCGATAGCTTATGTTGATGTATTGGAGAATGCAAAGAAAAATGCTATTTCTTATACCAGCCCCGTGCTGAACAAATTGGAGTTTGACGTTAACGATAGGTCGGTAAGTGGGACAACTACGTTAGTCGAAGATTTTAAAGAATATCTAACCTGGAAAGAGTTCAACGCTCTTCGAGACCGAGAGGATTTTCAATCGCTTTTCAAATTATAAATTTTATAGAATTTCGCTTTTGTGACCACAAAAGCAGTGCTTGTCAGGAAATTTGACAGACTTTCGGGACGCACAAACCAAAGGCTCCCTCCGGGAGGGAGCTCCCGACGAAGTCGGGTGAGGGAGAGCGCGTTAGAATAAAAATAGTTTTTATTTGACAGTTACGCGAGCTCCTTCCGTCACGCTCCGCGTGCCACCTCGATGTTTTGCTTGCAAAACTCGACGGTAGCTTGCGACCATTTTCTCCCAGAGGAAGGCTATGTTGCCGCCTGGCAGTATACCTAAAAGGTGTAACACACTATACCTTGAAGATCAAGACGTGTGAAAAAGGACAGAGAACGTGAAATTCTCTGTCCTTTTTGCCGTAGGGGCGAACTGCGTTCGCCCGCGGGCGTTCACAGAACGCCCCTACGTGGATGATTTTCTATCGGTAGGTAAAACCTGCTTTATGGAAGGCACCCCTTCCCGGACTCTTTGTTATAAGATTGCTTATCAGTATTATTTGTTTATTACAATGGTGAGTAGGGGCGAACTGTGTTCGCCCGCGGGCGTTCACAGAACGCCCCTACGAGGATGATTTTCTATCGGTAGGTAAAACCTGCTTTATGGAAGGCACCCTTCCCGGACTCTTTGTTATAAGATTGCTTATCAGTATTATTTGTTTATTACAATGGTGAGTAGGGGCGAACTGCGTTCGCCCGCGGGCGTTCACAGAACGCCCCTACGAGGATGATTTTCTATCGGTAGGTAAAACCTGCTTTATGGAAGGCACCACTCCCCGGACTCTTTGTTATAAGATTGCTTATCAGTATTATTTGTTTATTACAATGGTGAGTGTCTGTCCGCTTGCTGCCACGTTTCTGTCAACTGTTATTGTGTTGCCGTTGAGTGTAAGTCCATTTGAAGCATTTACAACACTTCCGCCTGCCGAAAGAGTTATATTTCCGGCAGTACCGGATGCCAAATGATTGAAATCGCTTATAGAAACTGTTATCTGTGTATCTGTTTCAAGCACCATCATTGTGCAGGCAAAGTCTGTACTGATTCCGTTGCAGCTGCCGGCTCCCCAGAACACATATCCCACTGCTCCGGAAGATGTATCCT
>CALXUV010000030.1 GCA_944391815.1 uncultured Clostridia bacterium
GCAGAAAAGTGTCCGCAAGCTCGCGTTGCGTGTAGTGAAGTTGAATTCCGTTGAGTTCAAGCACGACAAGCATGGCATGCGCACCGATGCGTTTATTTCCATCAACAAACGGATGATTTTGCGTGAGACCGCAAGCCAATCGAGCAGCCTTTTGCCGGATAGTAGGGAACAATTCAGACGAATCAAATGTCTGCAAAGGTGAATATAGTGCCGATTGTAACAGATTTTTATCGCGTAGACCTTGACTTCCGCCAGTGGCACGAATCAGCTCATCGTGCAAATAGATCAGTTGTTCTTCCGTAAGCCAAGTCATTTTGCAAGTTCCCTATATGCTTCGGCATTCTTTTTGATTAAAGCTTCAGAAATGGAAGCAATTGTCTGATCGGATGCCATAGATATATTTCGTGTGACTTCAAAAGGGATACGCTGTTCTCTGACGGCTTGCTTTGCAAACATCGTGATGGCAGCGCTGAGAGAAAGTCCGAGGTCGGAGAAAAGCTCATCAGCTTGTTTTTTCAGATTTTCGTCCATGCGGATTGTAACATTTACGGTAGCCATTTTGATTACCTCCTTTGAATTTCTACTAATATTATATACCTTATCTTACGAATTGTCAATAGTATTATGTGCAAAATATGTGCAAATTATTTGCTGATTGATAAAAATGAGGATCATCTAAATGACAGGCAAGAAACTATGCCGTAATCAGTGCCTGTATAGGAATACAATACGTTTTTGATTTGAAACTTTGTTATCAGATTTGCTTATAAACTTTAATAACGGAAGGTAAACTTTTATGAATATGCGGGAATGGTTGAAAAAACTTACAGCTGAAAAAAAACCGATGCCGATACTTTCTTTTCCGTCGGTAACGTTGATGGGAGTAAGCGTATATCAGCTTACAAGAGACTCGGAGCTTCAGGCAAAGGGTATGAAACTGATAGCCGACAGATATGATTCCGCGGCATCGGTCAGTATGATGGATCTTTCTGTCGAGGCGGAGGCATTCGGTTGTACAATCAAAAGTGAGGAAAATGAAGTGCCTACGGTAATCGGGGCATTGATAAGCGATGAGGACGAGGCAAACGCACTCAAAGTTCCGAAAGTCGGGGATGCGAGAACCGGAATATATCTGGAAGCAATAAAAAAAGCCGTAAAAACTATAACCGACAGGCCGGTTTTTGCCGGAATTATCGGACCGTTTTCGCTGGCAGGCAGACTTATGGATGTGTCGGAAGCACTTGTAAACTGCATAGCAGAGCCTGATTTTGTTCATATAACTCTTGAAAAGACCACGGAATTTCTTACTGAGTACGCCAAAGCTTACAAAGATATCGGTGCAAACGGAATAGTAATAGCCGAACCGCTTGCCGGACTTCTTTCGCCAGATCTCGAAAGCGAGTTTTCCGGAAGTTATGTAAAGAAAATCATAGACGCAGTTCAGGACGAAGATTTTATAGTGATTTACCATAACTGCGGTCCCAATGTTCCGCTTATGACGGAGTCGCTGGTTTCAAACGGGGCGGCAGCATATCATTTCGGGGATGCCGTAGACTTAAAGGAAATGCTTGAAAAGATGCCGAGAAACATCCCGGTATGCGGAAATATTTCTCCTTCCGACTGCTTTGTTAAAGGTACACCTGAAAGCATGACAAAGGCGGTAAAAGAGCTGAAAGCAAAATGCGCAGAATTCGATAATTTCGTGCTTTCTTCGGGCTGTGATATACCTCCGACGGCAAAAATCGAAAATGCCGACGCGTTTTTTGCGGCGGCAAAGGATTGAGTCGGGAATTTTTGCGCTGAACAAACCAGAATAACACAAATAAAAATGCGGGAGAGATAGCCATGAATAACAGAGAACGAGCAATGAACATTCTTCATTTCAAGCCTGTTGACAGATTGCCTGCGGTACATTTCGGTTATTGGAAAGAGCTGCTTGCCGAGTGGGCAGAGCAGGGAAAAATTCCAAAGGAAATAGCACAAAAACAGCGTGACGGAAACGAATACGACCGGCAGCTGGACAAGATACTGGGATTTGACTTCAACTGGTTGCATACATACGGTGCAAATATGGGACTGCGTCCGGCTTTCGAGACAAAAGTGCTGGAAGAGCTGCCTGACGGAACCCAGAGAGTACTGAATTCTTTCGGAATAATAGAAAAAATTCATCCCGGTGTAATTTCAATTCCGGCGGAGGACGATTATCTGCTCAAAGACAGGACAGCATTTGAAGAGCTTTTCCGTGAAAAAATGATATTCACCAAGGAAAGAATAAACTACGCATTTTTTGAAAAATTCAACGAAAATGTTTACGAAAAAGCGGACTTTCCGATAGGAATAAACCTCGGATCGCTTATGGGCGATATAAGGAATATGGTATCTGTAATCGGTATGAGCTATCTTATATACGATGAAGACGAGGAGCTTTTTGCGGATATCGTAAACACATACGCAGAAATGCAGTATAAGTGTGTCGATGAAATACTGAGTATGGGCGTGAAATTCGACTACGGCCATTATTGGGAGGATATTTGCTTTAATAACGGACCGCTTCTTTCGCCGGAACTTTTCAGAGACCTGTGCTTTGAACATTATAAGCGCAGAAACGGACTTTGTCGTAAACACGGAATTGATATCATAAGTCTCGACTGTGACGGAGTGACTGAAAAACTTCTTCCGACCTGGGTTGAAAGCGGAGTTAACGTAATGTTCCCTATTGAAATAGGAACATGGGGAGATCAGTTCGAGCCGGCAAGAAAGAAATTCGGAGAAAAAGTCCTTGGAGTCGGAGCGGTAGACAAAACTGCATTAAGAAAAGATAAAGCCGCAGTTGATGCGGAAATTGAACGTATTCGCAGGCTTGTTTCGCTCGGAGGCTATATTCCGTGTCCGGACCACAGACTGATGCCGGGTACGAAATTCGAGCTTGTACAGTATTATGCTGATCAGATTAAAAATCTGAAAATATAAGAATTTGTCGGTTATGAAATTTCAGAAATCCGGAAAAATGCCGAACTGTCAGTAAGTCGATCCATTTAAACTGCATTATCAGTTTAAACAAGAACAAAACTTACAGTAGTACGGTCATGCGAAAAGAGGATATATGTCGGTAAAAATAAAAGTGACGGCTGACGCCGCCGGAAAAATTCTTTCGGAATGGCTGATAGCTTCCGGATATGCTGTTTCAGCTCACTGCGGAGGCAGGGGAGTTTGCGGAAAATGTAAGGTAAAAGTCATTTCGGGAGCGTTCGGGGACAAAAACAGTCCCGGAAAGCTGCTTGTACCTGATAAAGACGGTTGCATTCTTTCATGTCAGGCGCTTTGTCTTGAAGGCTCGGAAATCACCGAAATTGTTTTGCCTGATACCGGCGGTTCCGGTCTTACTCATTTTGAAGAACAGGCTTTCGGAGCAGAAGGAGAGGGATACGGAATTGCG
Source organism: uncultured Clostridia bacterium (assembly GCA_944391815.1). GTDB lineage: Bacteria > Bacillota > Clostridia > Oscillospirales > CAG-272 > SIG673. Next base: position 3,437 of record CALXUV010000030.1, read on the forward strand.
GTAGATGTCGGAACGACAACGGTTGCGGCAGCGCTTGTCAACCGCAGGACAGGAGAGATAGTCAAAACCCTTTCCGCACTTAACCCGCAAAGGAGTTTCGGTGCTGACGTAATAAGCCGTATTTCTGCGGCGGCAAACGGGAATCTTGAAAAACTCACTTCACTTATTATAGGTCAGGTAAACGATATGACTGTTGAGTTTGAAAAAATGTTTCCTGACATTGAGATAAGCGAGGCGGTTATTTCCGGAAATACAACAATGCTTCATCTTTTTTGCGGAGTGTCGCCGGAAAGCATGGGAGTATATCCGTTTACCCCTGCTTTTACTGCCATGAAAGAGCTGAGCGGAGCTGAACTTGGACTGAAAATAAAAAAAGCTGTGATTCTCCCCGGTGCGTCTGCATTTATAGGCAGTGATATAACGGCAGGAATAATGTACTGTAAGATGCAGGAGCTCCCAAAACCGTCTCTGCTTGTAGATATAGGAACTAACGGAGAAATGGTTATATGCAGCGGTAAAAATTACGGCGGCAGACTTTACTGCGCATCGGCGGCGGCAGGTCCGGCACTTGAAGGAGCGAATATTTCCTGCGGTGTCGGAGGAATAAACGGAGCCGTATGTAAAGTAACAAACGAAGAAGGCATTATAAAGTACCGTACCATAGGAGATAAACCTGTATGCGGGCTCTGCGGTTCGGGACTGATAGATACTATTGCCGTTATGCTGGAAAAAGAAGCGGTTGACGAAACCGGATATCTTGAGGACGAGGAATTCATTCTTACCGGAGAACACGTGTCCGGTGACGGAGAAGCAGAAAGTACAATTGAAGACGGAAAAATAACCGTAACCCAACAGGATGTAAGAGAGTTTCAGCTTGCCAAAAGTGCAATTTCCGCAGGTATTGAAGCACTGCTTGATTACGCAGGATTGAAGGCGTCCGATATTGAAAATATCTTTATAGCGGGTGGACTCGGGTACTATATGGATATTGCAAATGCAAGAAAAACCGGAATTATCCCTCTTGCTCTTACCGGAAATATCAGGGCGGTGGGAAACACATCGCTTGCGGGAGCAATAGGCTGTCTTTGCAGTGAAAAGTTAAAAAAAGAAACAGAGAAAACAGCTGAAAAATGTGAAACATTTGAGCTCAATCAGTCGGAAGTATTCAACAAAGGCTTTATAGAGAACATGATATTCCCGATGTGGAATTGAATTTTTACCTGAATATTTGAAAAAAGCAGAAAAGGGAGAAAATTATGTCGGTTTCCGAAGTAATAAAAAATTATCTTGACAAGAAGGAAAAACAGCCCTATCCCATACACCAGTACGCTTTTGTATCACCGAAAGACATTACTTTCAGCGAGCAGGTAAGAGCTGCGTGCGAGTCCAATATGTGCGGAAGGTACGGAAAAAGCTGGACGTGCCCGCCGGGTGCCGGAGACTGGAAGATTCTTGCGGAGCATTATAAAAGTTATGAAAACGCATTTGTTTTCACAACAAAACATGATATAGAAGATTCTTTTGACATCGAGGGAATGGGAGAGGCAGGAAAGCAGCACGCAAAGGCGGATGAGGCAATATTGGCACTCCTTGAAAAACAGAATGAACAGTACGAGCTTTCCGGAGCAGGCAGCTGTTCGATATGCGGTGAATGTACATATCCGAATGCACCCTGCCGTTTTCATGAAAAAGCAAGGAGATCTATGGAGGCGTGCGGAATTGACGTTGTTGCTCTGTCAAAATTCTGCGGTATAAATTATACCAACGGCCCGAATACCGTTACTTATTTTTCGATTATTTACTACTGATTTTCCGTAAAAGTAAACCGGTTTGCTTTGAAGTTTTTTAAAACAGACAGACCTTTTGCCGTGAATTTACATGGTTCTGTAAATAATTTTTGATAATTGTTTTCAGAAAGATCTTTCTGCCGAAATTACTGTAATGAAACGATTCAAACTGAAATATTCATTATGTTTTTCGGTAATCGAATAAAAACACCCGTATTTCAGATGACGGGTGTTTTTGTATTATTGGTGAAGAATCGTTTATTTGCGGATTCGGCACAGTGCTTCTATGTTAAATACATGATTTTAAGATTAATATTTGCAGTCAAAACCGTATCTTGAAAACGGTGGGACTCAGCTCTGAACAAAAGTATTTTGATAAATAAATTAACTTATTTTCCGAGAGCTTCCGTAACCGGAACGACAACCTCGCAGTCATAGCAGGAGAAGATCCGGTCGGTTTTTTCCTTGTCGCATTTCGGAGTGAAAAGGCTGACGATCGGTACTAAAATTATACCGCCGAGCATTGCAAAAACTCCTGAATAAAGCGAGTTAGTGAATACAAATGACAGAAAAGGGCTTGAAAAATTCACAATGTTCCACATCTGAAACAGCTGAATAACTTCAATACCGCATCCGAAAATAAAGCTTACCCAGCAGGCGGCGACCGTTATTTTTTTACTGTAAAGCCCGTAAAGGAAAGGTGCTATAAAGGCTCCGGCAAGCGCTCCCCAGGAAACGCCCATCATCTGTGCAATGAATGTGAATTCCGGATAAGCGTCTTTGATTATAGCAATAACAGCTGAAACGGCGACAAAAAATATTACAAAACCTCTCAGGATAAAGAGCTGTTTTTTCTGAGAAACCGGGCAGTTTTTGCCTGAAACGGCAGGAACAATGACGTCAAGAGTCAATGTTGAGGCTGAGGTCAGAACAAGTGAAGAAAGAGTCGACATTGAAGCCGCAAGCACAAGTATTATAACTACGGCCACAATTATATCCGGAAGCGTTGAAAGCATTGTGGGAATAATCGAGTCGAAGTTACGGAAAGCATCTGCGTTTCCATCGGGTATCAGTTTATCGGTAAAGAGTCTGCCGAAACTGCCGATAAAATAACAGCCTCCGGCGACGATAAGTGCGAAAACAGTTGAAATTACCGTTCCTTTTTTTATAGCGTCTTCGTTTTTGATTGAATAGAATTTTCCGACCATCTGAGGAAGTCCCCAGGTTCCGAGAGAGGTAAGAATAATAACGAAAACAAGATAAACCGGTTGTGCACCGAAAAATGAAGTGAAAGCTCCTTGGGTTTGTGCTGTTTCAGGGTACGGAGAAGCGATCTGTGAGAGATTTTCAACCGCAGCATTAAGTCCGCCCTGGGACGCAAGCAGAGCAATAATAACGGCTATTATGCCTCCGAGCATTATAATTCCCTGTATAAAATCATTGACGGCAGTAGCCATATAACCGCCGAACAAAACATAAACGCAGGTGAGTGCCGCCATAACTACGATAATAACCCAGTACGGAACAGAAAAAGCTGTGTTGAAAAGACTGGAAAGACCGTTATAAAGTGAGGCTGTGTAAGGTATAAGAAAAACAAACACAATTACAGAAGCGGCAATTTTGAGTTTTTCGGAACCGTAGCGTTTTGAAAAGAAATCGGGCATTGTTTTGCTGCCGATATGGTTTGTCATAAGTCGCGTGCGTCTGCCGAGAACGCTCCATGCAAGAAGTGAACCTATAAAAGCGTTACCGAGACCTATCCAGGTGGAAGCAAGTCCGAAATTCCAGCCGAACTGACCGGCATATCCGACAAAAATAACAGCGGAAAAGTAAGAAGTGCCGAAAGCAAAAGCGGTCAGCCACGGACCGACATTGCGTCCTCCGAGCACGAAGCCGTTTACGTCGCTTGCATGTCTGCGACAGTAAAAACCGACTGCTATCATAGTTCCGAAGAAGCATATGAGCAGTACTGCTGTAAGAATAGTAGTAGTCATAGAGTAAATCCTTTCATAAAGGGAATATTTATGATAAACGGAATAAAAAAAGCCCTCTGAAAATCAGAGGGCGAAAAACCGCTGTACCACCTCAGTTCACCGCATTTTCACAAATACGGCATCAATAAGCAACATAACCGACAGTGCGGAAATAATGCTCTCCGATATAACGGTCGGGACCGTGCTTACCTACTTGATTCAGTGAGCATGCTCGCGAAATGTATTCGCACACATACCGCTTACCGTCTTTCACCGACCGACGGCTCTCTGAAAGCTACCGATGTGCACTACTTGTTTCCGGTCAACGCATCTGGAGTGAGTATACCACAGAAAATTCAGTTTGTCAAGATATTTTTTTGAAAAATCCAAAAAAAAGGTTTTGAAAAATCCAAAAAAAAGGTGTTTTTGAAAAATCAAAAAAACGGTTTGTTATCTCGATGTATCGGACTTCGTTTTAAGAGGAAAAAGATAAAAAGAAAAGGAAAGCTGAAAATCACAAAAAAATTGAATTCAGGTACTTGAAAAATCACAAACATTATGATATAATACAAAGGATAGGTGGAAACAAGATAAATCTTTGTTATTTTGAATATCGTGGGATATAAGTTCTTGCCTTCCTCGAAACGGTATATGTTTCCGTAGCTCAGTTGGATAGAGCGACCGCCTCCTAAGCGGTAGGTCGGGTGTTCAAGTCACCTCGGGAACGCCAGATACAGTTCAGGCGGTCAAACTGACCGCCTTTTGTCTTACAAAGGAGCTACAATGAAAATGAATGTTGAAAAGTTCCCTATGTCCTATATTTTAGGGAATTTATTGACATTTAACCCTAAATGTGATATACTGTATTCGCTACACGAATCGCATAACTTTCAAGAAGAGTGCGCATTTTTACTTGTGGTAAAAATGCATACTCACTTTTCTGCGTTCTCTTATGAAAGTAGCAAAGATTTGTTTAGCAACAATTGGAGGTGCGTTTTTTGTGCGTCGGCTCCGGTCGGCGCACTTTTTGATTTTGGAGGCACTATGATTAACACTGAAAACAAAGAATCGACCAATTTAAGCAAAGTTTCCACACCACAAGAACTCATATCCTATCTTTCTTCAAACGATAGAGTAGATTCATCAAAGCAAGTCTATCACTACACACGATTAGCATCCATTTTAAGTATTATTAAAAGTGGTTATTGGATCGTGCGTTCTCCCAAAGGCATGAATGACAGTTTTGAATATCAAAATTGGGATGAAAGTGATTGGAAAAATATATTTTTCATAAGCTTCATGTCGGAACAAAAAGAAAATATTGGTATGTGGAGCTTATATGCACAGCCATGGACTACCGGAGTCAAAGTATCTATTGATGCCAAAGCGTTTAAAAATTGGATAAAAAACACCAAAACAATTTATAAAGCTAATCCCGAAACATTTGAAGTGTACGAAAACGTTGCATTCACCGTTGGAGAAAATGCCAAAATCAAATATGCTGCAGTAGCATACTCCGATTTTGAATCACACAACGAATCGACTACGGAACATATTCATGTAGGCGGAGCGAAGAACGATGCGTTAAAGGTTGCTACTGGTGTTCCAACACTTGCCGGATACATAAAAAACGATGCATGGGATTATGAGAAAGAAGTTAGATTGCGAATTGACATAGATCGTAATATCGAATGTGAGGCTGTGGCAATAAAATTAACAGAAGAAGTAATTGATGCTATTACAATAATAAAAGGCCCTCGATTTAATGGTGATTTGCAAAAAGCTATTGAAAATGAACTTAAGAAAGCTATCCCTAACGGCGCAAGTCTATTTTTTGATAGAATTGCATCCATCCCCTGCGACAACTGTAATCACGAAGGAAGGAATAAATCATGAAACAAATTAAAACAGTATCCATAATTGTAGCAATAATGCTTATGATGCTTGCATTACCAATGGGAATTACCGCCACGGCAGCAACATCTATCATGGCTGCGTTCACAATATGCTACACGAAAAGAGCGAAGATATTTTGCGGGAACTGTATAAATCTGCCTCTTTCGTTGTACAGGCAATTGCTTTCAAGCAAACCGGAAACTATATCAGCCATCAAAAAGAATTGCTCCAAGTTATATCTTCCGATGAACGGGGCATTGTCGAAACCTTTTTGAATTTGAAAAATGGCGGAACGGTAGATTTCAATTTGATGTCCCAAACATTGTTTGCTTGGTCAAAGAAATGGATTTCTGAAAACCGATAAACAAATTCCAATTTAGCGGTCAATTTTCACTCTACCAACGGTTTACTTCTCCTCACTAAACCAATGGTGGGTGTGTTTTCTCCTCATAATTATCTATACTGAATGCGAAAGGAGGCAGTCTATGAACCAAATTAAAATCGGAAGATTTATTGCCGAGTGCAGAAAAAAGGCAAACTTAACGCAAATGCAGTTGGCAGAAAAACTGGGCATCACCGATAAAGCAATATCCAAGTGGGAACGCGGCTTGGCAATGCCCGATACTTCGATAATGCTTGAACTCTGTGATATTCTTTGCATCAGTGTAAACGAATTATTAAGTGGGGAGAAAATCAATATGGAAAACAATAATCAGAAAAACGAACAACTTTTGCTTGATATGGCGAAAGAATTAGAGAAGAAAAACAAAACTATTTGGAATGCAATGTGGATAATCATGACAGTGAGTATCCTTGGATTGATCGGAGGTCTCGCGATCATCGCCTTTTTTATGCCTGAGGGGCCATGGATGCTCGTTGCAATACTTTCACTGTGCGTGGTGTTCCTTATACCGTGTTTCTATGCGTTAAAGCTTGAAGTCAACGTGGGGGCTTATAAGTGCAAAAATTGCGGCTACGAGATCGTACCTACCTATAAGCAGGCACTTAATGCGATGCATAGGGGAACGACACGGTATTTAAAGTGTCCGAAATGCAACAAGCGTACTTGGTGCAAGAAAGTATTGAAGAAGTAAATTCCAATTTAGCAAAGCGAGTTAATTAAATAAAACTCGGTAACAGACCGAGTGAAAAGCGATTAAATAAAGGTATCTTGTGGGAATATAACCGTTTCCCTAAATCCGAACCCCTTGCTAATTCCTATCTAATCAGACCGCTAAAAACGGGGTAAAATTAGCAGTAATTCCGTAACACAGCTTAACACTCAAAGTGCGAAAAAGCCTTGAAAATACGGGATTATCGGGTACAGGAAGTGACTCTACAACCGAGTTTCGAGGTCACTCCTAAGCGGTAGGTCGGGTGTTCAAGTCACCTCGGGAACGCCAAGAAAATCGGCTGTTCCAAATGCTTTAAATTTGCATTTGGAGCAGCCGATTTTAGCTTTATGGGAGATAAGTCAGCTTTTTTTGTAGCCGCATTTCGGGCATACGCCGTTTTCGTTCAATGCAATTCCACAGAGCGGGCAGCGGTCGATCTTGTTTTTCGTGTCAAACTCAGCCGAGGCTGCATTTACTCCGCTTGTAAATGTGATTTTAGCTATATTGAGTTTGTCTTTAAGCAGATCGTAAACGATTTTGATCATTCCTTCAACCGTCATGGTTTCTTTTGTGACTACGAGTCGGCAGTCAGGATAAGCGGTTGCCAGTTCGGTTTTGAATGCCTCGCCTTTCATTTTATTCTGAGGCGCACCGTTCTTTATGCCCTGTTTTTCATAAACATCCAAAATGGCGGGCAAAAGCGGATCGTCTTCTCTGAGGATAAGAGCGTGATCGAAATTTTTCAGAACAGACCAAGCGGTTTTTTTGATCTCATTACACGGAAAAACCATGTTGACTCCCGGTTCAACACTGTCCTCAACTTCAATTGTCAGAACACCGGTATGACCGTGCAGATACTGTGCTTCACCTTTGAATCCGTAAAATCTGTGTGCGTACTGTAAATCAAGTGTGGTAATGCTTCTCATATAATATTCCTCCTGAGTTATTTTATTTTTAAATGAGCGTTAACTCAATTAAATCATTTTACTGAGCTTGTTTTTTGCATTCCGGACAAATATAGCTGATTTTCAAATCATAACTGTCAATAATAATACCTGTTTGTTTTTCTATATCTTCGGTAATATCTGACAGGAAAACATCTGATATAGCTCCGCATTCCCGGCAGACAAGGTGGTCGTGTTTTACTGTCTTGTCAAATCTGTCAGGGCACCCCTCCAAACTTATTTTCCGGATCTTTCCGGTTTTGTGGAGGTTGCCAAGATTATTGTATACCGTAGCCAGAACAACACGCGGGTACATTTGCTTCAACTTAAAAAACAACTGTTCGGCTGTTAAATGTTCGTTTGAAGCATTTATAATTTCAAGTATTTTTTCTTCGTATCTCATCTTTTCACCGTATTAGAATTATTCTAATTCTAATATATCACAATGAAACCGACTTGTCAAGCGATTCCTTAAAATCTGATTGTAAATAAATAATGAACCTGAAAACGTCAGTGTTTAACTGACTACAAAAATAATTATTATAATCAGATAATAAAAATCAAGTCGAATCAGTATTTAAATATTAAACAGGTGGTTTCAAGTTTTAAAGGTAATTATTTTTTCAATGATGTTTTTATAATAATGTGATAATTTTAAAAATAAAAAACCGGAAAATCCGGTTTTTCAGAATTATATTTCAGATAGATATGAGGAGTCGAAATTGAATCAAGCTTAATCAAATAAGTTTAAGAACAATCTGATTTTTGATTAATAATTAACCAAGAGCTACGTCAAGGATCATCATCAGCGAGAATCCGAAAACAAAAAGAAGAGTCGGAAGATCCGACGGTTTTCCGTCGGACATAGTCGGCCACATTTCGTCAACAACTACGTATATCATAGCTCCGGCAGCAAAACACATAAGGTAGGGCAGAAGACTGATAAGAAAACCGGCTGCAAAAACAGTGATAAGAGAACCGAGAGTTTCTACTATCGCTGAGAAAACGCCGAGAAGAAAAGCTTTGAATCTGCCTATCCCTCTGGAATACAGCGGAAGCGAAATTATAGCTCCTTCCGGGCAATTCTGAACTGCTATTCCGGCAGAAAGTGCAATAATTGACGAATATGTCACCAGCGACGGATCGGCTTGCCATGCAGCAAAAGCTACACCCAAAGCCATTCCTTCGGGGAAGTTATGGATTGTTATGGCAATAAGCGGCAAAGCAGACTTTTTGAAAATCGGAAGTGAATATCTGCTTTTGCTTTGCATTTTCCAGATAAGTTTATCAAGCAGATAAAAGAAGATGATGCCCACCCAGAATCCGACAGCCGCCGGAATAAAACTTCCTCCCGACAGATCAAGCGAGGGCATAATGAGACTCCATACTGAAGCTGCTATCATGACTCCGGCGGCAAATCCGTTCAGGCATCTGACAAGCAAACCACCGGTTTTGTTTTTGAAAAAAAAGACAAGAGCGGCGCCAAGAGAAGTGCCGATAAACGGTATGGCAAGGACTTTTAAAAGTGAAAAAGACATTTCGGTTTAACCCTTTCAGAAATTTGCGCAAAGATATCATTATATCTTATGCTTAGTTTCGGTAAAGGTGAAAATTCTTTGTCAAACACTTGACAAACCGTTTCAATCAATGTATAATAACTACTGAAAATATTATGGGAGTCGGAGTATGAAAGAGAAACTTATTAAGATGCTGGCGGAATACAGAAATATTCCGGAAAATGAGGTAGAGACGGACGTTCCGTTTTCAAAAATGGGTCTTGATTCGCTCGACATGGCGGAGTTTGTTATGAAGCTGGAAGAGGAGCTCAACATTTCCCTTCAGATATCAAAAAAGTACGACACGCTGGACAAATTTGCTGAGTATATCGAGTCGGTCAGCAAATCGTAAGTGAAAATATAAAAGAAAAAGCTGTTTGTAACGCTTATGCAGCAACAAACAGCCTTTTTGTTTCACTTTTGTCAATTATTTAAAAAATCCGATGGAGAAACAAAACGGTTTTCTTTACCGGCGAAATGAAGGTTAACATGAGATCACTTAATGAAACTGAGACAAGAGAACTTGTCTGGATTCTTGAAAATATTCCACAGCTTGCCGTGGACGACAAATACCGGGCGAGCTTGCAAACCGCAAAAAGCAAAAATGTTTCGGGTTTCCCGAGAAAGTTCAGTGACGGAGAAAGAGAAGCAGTGGCTGAAGCGTTAAAGTATTTTACGGACATGTACGGTCAGCTGCTGAAAGGTTATCCGAAGGGGCATAAAAGTATTAACGTAATAAGGCAAAGAGTCAATGTATTTAATGCACTGGTTGAAAAAATAAACCGTCTGAATTCAGGTGCGGCGCAAAAGCGTCAGTAAACTTTTAATCGACATTTTTCAGAGATGAATTCATGTCGATTTTTTTTATTTTGGGATAGAGAAGAATACTTACTGTTATAACTGCGATTGCTACCAGCAGAGCTGTAAAGGCATACCAGTACCATTCTATGTCGCCTACTCTTCCGAACTCCAGATATTCAAAGAAGAATTGAAGGAATACATAACCGAGCGGAAGTCCGAGTATTACTCCGACAACAGAGGTCATTAAGACTTCCCGGTAGATGTAAAGTCCGACCTCAGGATTCTGATAACCGAGAACCCTCAGTGTTGCGATTTCTCTTTTGCGTTCCTGGATATTCATGTTTGTCAGATTGAAAACTATCAGTACGCTGAGTGCGACCGCAAAAATTATGATAACTGAAGCGATGATTGCAAAGCTTCCTGCCATGGATACGGGGATTTTTTCGGTATCGGGATTGTTTGAAATACTGTAAAGACCAAAACCTGCATAGACAAGAGCAGTTGAACCCATAACCGATATTACAGTCATTACCGTGTGGGCAATATATCTGCAAATATTGCGTACCGATGATTTGATACGGAAGGGGAGTCTTTTCCAGATAAACGTAATTCTTTCGAAAATTATTTTCCTGCCCGCCTTTGGGGATTTCGGATGGAGAAGATTACATGGGGCTGTTTTTAGCGTTTTCAATGCTATAAAAACCGTGATGAAAGTAATAAAAGCGATAGTCAGGACAGATGCAATAAGTCCGGGCACAAAATTTCTGTACGAAGTCATTTCCGGCGTAAAGAATGTAGCGTCAAAAGCAGGATATATAACGGCAGGGAAGAGGGTAACTCCGACTGCGATTCCTATAACCGTACCGAAAAGACAACCGAAAAACGAAAATAGCAGATATCTGATAATGACTGCGAATTTGCTTATACCGAGCGAACGGTAACAGCCCATCAGGCTTCTTTCCTCTTCGATTAGTCTGGACAGGGTAGAGTATACGACAAGACAGGATACTATTACGAAAAAAGCAGGGAAAACGGCGGCGACCGCAGTTATTTTCTTGCTTAAACTCTTGGTGTATTCATGTGTTAAGTTTTCGTTCAGAGTAAGAGCAAATGTCTGTTCGTCTGTAAGCGAGTCGCAGACAGTTTCTATATATTCAGAATAACTGTCCGAATATATATCGGGATTGTCTTCAAATTTCACCCTGATGTAAAGATCGGTTGTTATTTCCGGAACACCGGACAAAGTTCTGTCAGCGTAACATATATATTTCAGCGGCTCTCCCTGAAGATCCGGTTCCTCATCTTTTGTAATATAAAGAGGATTTTCGACAATTCCGCTGACGGTATATTCTTTTCCGGAAACATTGATTTTATCTCCGATTTTTACATTCTGACAAATTCTGTCGATAAGGATCTCATCTTCGGATGAGGGATATTTACCGTCGGTGAGAGTAAGTTTGTTTATGTCACCCTCAATGCCTTCATCATTTCCGTTTATGAAGAAAATTCTCGAACCGTCGCTGTCAAACGAAGTTACTTTTTTTATATCTTCAACATATTCGTTGTTTTTTATCTCATCTATGCGTGAATCTGTAAATCCGAACGGGGACGATGTTTTCAGAATAATATCCGCGCCGTTGTTATCTTTGAAATATTGCTGAATAGAGTCCGTCATCAGTTCGGCAAGCGTGCCGAGTCCTGTCACAAACGCGATACCTACAAAAACGATGAGTAAAACGGAAATAAAGCGACTGAAATTCGAAGTAAATATTCTGAGGGTGTTTTTGACAAATACTTTTTTCACCACTCTATGTCCTCGATTCTTTGAGGATTTTCGTTTAACTCTTCGCTTATTATTTTTCCGTTTTTGATGTGAAGAACTTTGTCAGCCATGTTTTTCAGAGCTGAGTTGTGGGTGACGATTATAACGGCCTTGTTTTCTTTTTTGCAGATATCGTGAAGAAGCGCAAGTATTTTTTTGCCGGTTTCATAGTCAAGTGCTCCCGTTGGCTCATCGCATAAGAGAAGAGAGGAGTTTTTAGCTATTGCCCTTGCTATTGAAACTCTCTGCTGCTCTCCGCCCGAAAGCTGTCCGGGAAAGTTGTCTGTCCGGTTTTCAAGTCCAACTGCTTTCAGAGCTTCTGTGCTGCTCATCGGATTCCGGCAAAGCTCGGAGGCAAGTTCTACATTTTCTTTTGCAGTGATATTGGGGATAAGATTGTAAAACTGAAAAACAAATCCGACGTTTTTTCTTCTGTAATCGGTGAGTTTCCGGTCGCTGATGTTTTTGAGGGAAACGCCGCAGGAGACGAGGTCACCGGAGGTGATTGTATCCATGCCGCCGATAAGATTCAGCAGAGTTGTTTTTCCTGCGCCGCTCGGACCGACTATCACGACAAACTCGCCTTCGCTTACGGTAAAAGAAATATTGTCCGCAGCAACGACCGCATTATCGCCGCTTCCGTAGATTTTGACAACATTTTCTGCTTTTATCACCGTGTTTGTCATTTTTTCGTTCCTTTCTTTTATTTGAATTCAGGATTAAAATGTGAATAGTTTGGTTTTTATATTGACTTCATCCTACAATTGTATTATAATATACATGTGTTTATTTTACAACCGACTGATTTTTTTATATTGATACAAATCAAACAAAATCACGCCATCTGTTGTTTTGCCGGAATAATAAGATGATTTGTCGGTTTTTTGATTATAATTAAATATTTAAGTCAAAAATTGTTCAATAATCTGCTTGTTTTATGAACAATTATTATTAAAAGATAAAAATTGTCATATTGTGAATATTTTGAATGAGATAAGTGATATAAATTGATAAATATTAATCATAATGAGTTATATATTGTGATTATAGTTTGTATATACACTGGTTTCAAGTGTTTAAGTATTTCACGAAACAATCTGACGATAATATTTTCCGGAATAAAGTCCGGTTTATACTTAAAAGAAAAATAAGTCTGCAGGGAGAGGTTAAAAATGAAAGAAAATCAGAGGATAATGCTGACGAAAAGGCTACTAAAAGACGCACTTATAAAAATGCTGCAAACTACCTCGCTTGAAAAAGTAGGAATAAGTGCGCTTTGTGAAAATGCGGGAATAAACCGTTCGACTTTTTATAAATATTACGGAAGTCAGTATGATCTTTTCGAGGAAATGGAAAACGACATGCTTGAAAGAATACAGGAAGAGCTCAGCGAAAGGTCAACGCTGAAAGAAAGTCTGATAAGGATATGCCGTTTTCTGGAAAAAAACAGGGAATTTGCACTGACACTTATCAATCTTAATATTGACAGACATTTTCCTCAAAAGCTTTTTCAGTTACAGTCAATCAAAGAAAAAATGATGTTGAATACCGGAAATTACTCTGATCCTGCGTTTTTGTCATACACTGCAACATTTTTATCGTTTGGTTTTTTCTTTCTGATATTCGATTGGATATCAAAGGATAAACGCGAAAGCGCAGAAGAAATTGCCGAGCTGATTGTAAAGTTGCAGGCAAGCATACACCTTGATTGAATGTTCAGTTTAAAATAGAGAGGTTCAGAAAACAAGGGTATTCATTTTAATGAATTAATGCCGCTTTACAACTATTCTCAGATTTTTGATAAGTTGTACTCGTTTTGCTTTTAAACAAAGAGGTTCCGTGTATATTGGGTTATACAGAGTACGGCTGTTTTCGGTTGTTGTACTGTATAGTTCAGTCAGATTGAAATCAACTGTATTTAGTGAAACAGCCGTGCCTGGGTTGGAATGAATCCTGAATGAAAAAATCAGCCTAAGGGATTCAGATATGCATTTTTAAAGTCACTAAACTTTTTAATTGCATATCATATTCCTTAGGCTGTTTTCTGATTGGCTTGCAGATCAATACGATCGGATTATTTGAAACCGCTTCGAAAATTAAATAAAAGTATCTCAGTGAAAAAATACTCTGCTGACGTTAAACTGTTAACTGCGTTCCGGATTCAATTCTCAAATTGTTACATTATGCGTAAAGTATTGAGTACAGTCTGCTTTCCGGCAATACCGGTGACAGAAGCAGTTGCGCTTCCACAGGCAACGGCAAATCTCAGTGCATATTCAGGACTTGTTGCGGCACCGTAAAGAAATCCCGCAATCATTGAGTCTCCGGCTCCGCATGTGTCTACGGCGTTGATTTTCGGTGCGTTTAAAGACAGTATTTCACGTTTTTCGGTCAGAAGCATAGCTCCGTCTTTTCCAAGAGAAACAAGTACGTTTTTTGCGCCCATGTCGGAAAGCATTGATGCGGCATCTGATATTTCATTCAAAGTCTTGGGATGTTTTCCGACTGCGTCGCAAAGTTCGTCAAGATTGGGTTTGACAAGGTACGGTCTGAAAGATAGAGATTCAACCAAAGCCTTTTTTTCCGCATCAATAACAATCCGTACACCCTTGTTTCGCAGATATTCGAGAATCCTCAGATATGAATCGCAGGAAATGCATCCGAGCACGTTTCCTGAGACAATTACCGTATCGTCTGAACTAAGATTTTTAAACTTTCCGATAAGGGATTTAACGGCAAAGTCCGGGATTTCAGGACCTTTGGCATTGATATCCGTTTCGGATTTCCCCCTGATTTTAACGTTAATTCTGGTAAAGCCGTCCTTTAACACCACAAAATCCGAAGGAATGCCGTACTTTTTCAAATCATTTTTCAGTGCATTTCCGGTAAACCCGGCAATAAAACCGAGAGCAGTGCTTTCCATTCCGAGAGCTTTCATCATTTTTGAAACATTTATTCCTTTTCCGCCGAATGATAAAGTTTCAAATTGGGAGCGGTTTATATCCGAAACAGAAAAATCCGGAACAGTCATATAATAATCGACCGCAGGATTAACGGTGACAGTGTAGTACATAATTAATCTCCTCTGGTAAAAAATTAAAAGGTAATTGACAAAACAAAAGGCTGGTTCATCTGTAATTCAAGTTAAAGCGAGACAATAAAATACAGCACAAACGCAGCGAAACCGAAAAACAATGGTTTTGCTGAAAATAAACGCGTGTAAAAAATACCGCGGCGTTAAGGTTTGATATCTGATTTAATAACTGAATTATTCCGTACATTGTTTTTGCCCGATAAGAGGAAGTCATCCCGAACAAATTCAACTTGATGCAGAGAGGATTTAAATACATATCTGCAACGTAAGCTGAATGGCAAAATTTGTGAGTTATTAAGCGCAGGATTACATAATTTTCTGAAATAATGAATGAGATCCCGTGCAGTATATTTGACGGCAAATCTCACGGCATATTTTCGCATTCCGAATTGTAGGTGTGCAACGGAATATCGGATTTAAAAATAAGGAAAAATTTCCGGCATCGGTTTGTAATTACTTAACGCTTGTGAATAACTACATAAATATTACCGAAATCATTATAGCACAAAAAATAAAAAATAGCAATATTTTCGGAAAAGTGCATAACAAGCATTTGTAACGAATAAAATAGTACAGGTGATTTTTTGGCAGAAAGTAAGTTAACTTTATTTCAGAGAATCAGAGAAGAATCCGGTCTGGAATTTTGAAAAATAGACGGAATCATCTTGCAAAGCTGTAAATAGTCAGCTTGAAGTCATCACAGGATATACTGACAATTTTTAAAATAAATTTCTCATATTTTTAAAATAAATTTCTCATAGTACTTGACAAACAGGAAAAAATATGGTATACTGTTGAAAGTGGCAGATGATTGCCGGAGTGGCGGAACTGGCAGACGCACGGGACTTAAAATCCCGCGAGCTAATCCCTCGTGCCGGTTCGATCCCGGTCTCCGGCACCAAGACCAATTTGCCAGTAAATATATCGCGGGGTAGAGCAGCTCGGTTAGCTCGTCGGGCTCATAACCCGGAGGTCAGGAGGTTCAAATCCCCTCCCCGCAACCAAAAACGAAAGCAGTCTATTGGACTGCTTTTTCGTTTTTGGAACGATGTGTTCCGCACGCGGAACGTGATGTGCACTTCGTGTGTGATGACGGCTTCGCCTTGTGATGTGCGCTTCGCGCGTGAGTAAGGAACACATCACATCACTTTGCGCCATCGGCGCAATACATCACTATGAGCAAAGCGAATAACATCACTGCGGCAACGCCGCAACATCACTCTTTACAAACGCTCGAAATTATGGTATAATTATTTTATCGAAGTATTTTCCTGAAACCTCTGGACTTCTCGCAATCTTTCGGTATAATGAGTGTTACCACCCGAAAGGAGCGAGAAAATGATAGATTTAGCAACGCTCGTTTCATCAATAAACAGTATTAACGTTTTTATTTCTAAATAGACTGGAGAAGTTATATGAAAACAGAAGCTATGCGCGAGCCAAAAAAAGGCACAAGCATCTATTGCAGCTTTGCAGATGAATCTTGGAAAAAAGAGCTTATTCAAGCCTACTCATTTCGTTTCACGGAAACCCCGGATTTCAAGCAGGGGGATAATCACATCACAACGGCTGTAAATTCTGAGCACAGGGAGGGGTTTGATAACATTAGCTTGCTCTCTCCGGATACCTATACCGCAGGGGTAAAATTAAAGCTTCGTTGCTCGTTTGACGGCATCGGATGCCCTGAAATAATTCTTGTGAGAAAGCCGGAAAAATGCCAAGATGGAGCCGTGCGTTACGGCGAATGCTTTGAGGTTGTCTTATGGAAAAACGGTGTCAACATATGGCGCCATTTTATGGATGAAAATCACAAATGCAGCTGGCATAAACGTCTTGGACTGACGATGTCCGTAGCCGAAAAGGACATACACGAGCTTAATGTGGAAACTAAAGCAGGCTACATTATTTTTAGTGTTAACGATATAAAAGCAGAACTGCGCACTGAGGACTTATTTGAAGAATTTTACGTAGGTATAACTGCGTGTGAGGGAATCGTGCGTCTTTTTGATTTTAAGGTTGAGTGTTAATAAACGTACTGTCATAAGCTCGTTTTAAGGAGATATAACCGTTAGGTTCAAATCCCGTAAGCACTTTGGCATAAATATCTTTTTATAGCCCTTTCACATGTTGTGTTGACAAAATAGACGCCAACACGAAAAACCCAGATGCCATAAGGCTTCTGGGATTTTTTGTACCTATTTTCAAAGTGCAATTTTGGTAGATGCCAATGGATGAAATCGACGTGTGAATGGGATTTGAACTTACTTAGTAATAAATTGAAAGAGGGGTGTGTTTTTGCACACCCCCTCGTGTTTCATTATTTTACCGTCAGAACGACCTTTCCCACATTTTCTCCACGATAAAGAATACCGTGCGCCGCCTCGGCTTCGGTAATTGGTAAAACCTTATAGATAGTCGGCTTTACTTCACCTGCCTCGATTTTGGGATATACATCGCGCACGATTCCTGCGAGGATCTGCGCCTTTACCTCGGGTGTGCGGGAGCGAAGGGTACTACCGATTATTCTTACATTTCTGACGTAGATGTTCTTGAGGTCAATTTCGGTTTTTGTACCTGCAAGAGCTGCAATCATTATCCATCTTGCGCCGTGAGTGAGATAGTGTATGCACTTACCCATAATCTCACCGCCAAGGCAATCGATGGCAACGTCGACGCCGTGTCCGTTTTCAAGTTCCTCTTTCAAAACGAGCGCGATGTCTTCTTTGGTGGTTACAACAACTCTGTCTGCGTTCAGATGGCGGATGCTCTCTGCCTTTTCTTTCGTCAAAACGGTGGTGATAACTCTTACTCCGAATGCCTTTGCCATAGGGATAATTACACTCGCAAGACCCGATGCTCCTGCATTCATAAGGAGCGTATTGCCTTCTTTGATCCCGCCTTCGATGAACAGATTGAGATATGCAGTTGCAAATGCCTCGGGAATAGCTGCCGCCTCTACCATAGTGCAGTTTTTCGGTACGGGCATCAGCATATCGTATTTGACGGCAACATATTCAGCGTATCCGCCACCGCCGAGCAGAGCACAGACCTTGTCGCTGATCTTCCAATTTGATTTCTCTTTTGCTTCAGCTCCGATTTCAACTATCTCGCCGGCAATCTCCAAACCCATCCACTCGGGACAGCCCGCAGGAGGAGGATAATCGCCCTCTCGTTGCATAAGGTCGGCTCGGTTGAGCGCCGCCGCTTCAATTTTGACGAGCACCTCGTCACTTTTTATTTTTGGATCGGGAACATTATCCCATCTCAAGCTTTTATCGTTGTTTACAAGTATTGCTTTCATATTGCTTTTAAGCTTCCTTTACGTATTTTTTGCACTCGCAAATGCAATGCTCTACCTCTTTTCTCCCAAGGCGTGATCGCTGTGTCTGTGTGTTAGTATGAGAGCATTGATCTCCGAGAGAGAAAGCTCCTTTTTCTCAAGAGAGGGAAGTATATATCTTTCCACGTCCTCACCCGACGAAGCACAGTCCACAAGAAGATTGCCAAAGGCGGATCTGATAAGAAATACCGAGGTGTACACCGTATCAAACGGAATTCTAAGACGGTAGATCCAGCTTTTTTCTTTTTTAAATCCGTTCATTTTTACAGAAGCTCCCGCAATATTTTCATATCACGAAGTAGCGGCTGTGATTTGGTCGCAAACTCGTCGTATTCGTGCACACACAGATACATACAGCAACCAAGCGAGCAGCCGATGCGTCTTAGTATACGGCACTCGCCGCCCGCAAGAAAGAGAAACGGTATTTTCAAATTTTCCTTAAGCAAATTTATTATGCGCAGATTTTCTATCTGCTGTTCGGTATTTTCCGCGCCTGTGACGATCTTGCAGATATCGGCGCCTCTCCTTTCGTGCTCGCGGGCGATCTCAAGCACGCGCTCAGCGGGGGTAAATTTGAGTACGTGCGAAGACATCAACACCTCGGCGCCTCGCCCGTGAAGCTCGTCTATAAGACGTATTTGCTTTTTGATTGCATCTTTGTTCATAGTCAGCTCACCTTCGCAAGCGTCAAAATAGTCTCCCATTACATCGCAAAGCGTTGCGCCGCATTCCGCAAGCTCGACAAGTTCTGCCGCGAGTACGTCGTCTGATTTTCCTATGTTCGAGATATGATTTCGGTAGTTGGTGACGTAAATGGGCAGATCGGTATAAGCAAAAAGCTCCCGATACGTCTTCTCGTTTCGATATTCCGCTTTTAGCTGGCAAAACTGCATACCGATCGCCTCGGCGCCCTCAGGGATAGAAGCATCAATCAGCGCTTTTATTCTGTCGGAATTGCTTGCTTGCACCATTGAGGTAAGCAATGGTTTGTCATAATTTAGAAATGTTCGATTTTTCATTAGTCTTTTCTCCCCATAGCGTTTCTGCCACCATCGATCATAATGTTTTCGCCATTGATAAACTGTCCTTTTTCCGAAGCGACGAAAAGACACAGATCGATGATTTCTTGTGGCTCGGCTGCACGCCCGAGCATCGTTTTCATATTTGCCATTGCGGCTCTTGTGAGTACGGGCCCCGGGGAGATGCAAACACATCTTATTCCGTATTTTGAGCCAAACTGCGCGATGGATTTAGTAAGTCCGTACATAAGCCCTGCCTTTGATGTGGGATAGTCCATTCCGTAACCATCGCCCTCAGCTCCCGTGATAGAGCCGATATTGATAATAAGTCCGCTCCGTTGCTCTCGCATCTGCGAGAGTACCGCGTGAGCAAAGTAGAACGGTCCTTTGAGATTTACGTCGATACCCCAATCGTAAACATCTATCGGTACGTCCGGAAATTCTCGATATTTTTCACGGTCGACCTTACACATTCTCACCGCTGTACCTCCTGCAAAATTCGCCATAATATCTATCCTGCCAAACTCGGCGACAGCTCTGTCCCTTGCGGCGCACACCTGCGAATAATCTCTCACGTCACAGACTACACCGATTGCTTTGCCGCCGCCCTTTGCGTTGATTGCGGTAACCTTTTCGGCAAGCGCGTTTTCACTAATATCGCACATAACGACATTGCCGCCAAGCTCGGCAAAATTCTCGGAGAACAAAAGACCCATACCCGAAGCAGCTCCGGTAGATATTGCAACCTTGTTATTAAAATTCATAGACTATTCCTCCCGGATCGTTTTGTTACATTGTAGCATATAATTATTCTTTAAGCAATCTGTATTCTGATATAACATTGATGTTTATGATACTAAATTTAAAAAATAATTGAAATATGATATATAATGTGATATAATTAACTAAAAGGCGAGGTGATGCAAGTGAATCTTAAAAATATTACTGTAACAGAGATATCGGGCGTGGTTACCGTGTATTCGGAAAAGAGCAAACGTGATAAAATGACCAATAGAAAAACTTGTGGGCTTTCTTTTTGCAAAGAAGGGCAAATAACCTACATTCAAAACGGGAGAGAATACGTTTCAAACAAGGACTGCGCAGTTATTTTGCCAAAGGGTGGAACTTATTTTATTAAAAGAGATAAGACCGGCGCTTTCCCGGTCATAAATTTTGATTGTCTTGATTTTTTATGTGATACGGTTACCGTTATTCCCGTCCGAAATGCGGAAGAATTAATAGCTGATTACGAGCGAATAAAAACGCTGTTTTACTTTGACGGAAACCGTACGCAGATATTCAGCATCTTCTACGGTATGTTGCATAAGCTCTCTTACGATGATATTCCGCGCGAGCTGAAAGGCGCGGTAAGGTTGATAAACAGCAATCTTTGCGACGCGTCTCTTACCAATGCAAAATTGGCGTCTGAATGTAATATAAGCGAGGTATATTTCAGAAAGCTTTTCACAAAGCATTTCGGTGTATCGCCTAAGCAATATATCATCGACTTGCGTATTCAAAAGGCGAAGCAGCTTTTAGCGGAAGGCGCAATGAGCGTCTCTGCCGTATCGAACGAATGCGGATTTTCAAATCCCTATCACTTTTGCAGGCTGTTCAAGCAGCACACGGGATCAACTCCCACCGAATACAGAAAGACGAACCTGATATAGAAAATATAGGTTGGCATCTATTTGGGATGCACATGAAACCGCCTCCAAAACTCCAAAGCCCTTGATTTCATTGACTTTTTGAGGGTGGCATCTAAATTGGCTGTACAACACAGTCGAGAGCCTCGACACGCAAATGCGTTGTTGAGGTTCTTTTTTATACTTTTTTCCCGAATATATTTTTATCTTACAAAAAAGACGGCAACACGAAAAATCCAGATGCCATAAGGCTTCTGGGCTTTTTTATACCTATTTTCAAAGTGCAATTTTAATAGATGCCAAATGCCAAAATCGCCGCGATTATCACAGAATTTATTATTTCAGCTTTAAGCTCTGTAAAACAGGAGCTTCTGCGGAAACGGGAAGCTAAGTTGTCGGTTCGGCTCACGGGTACTGATAAAAATGCTTTTTTGTATTTTACGCTTTTTCTCCTCAGAAAATATATTATTAAGATCAGCCCGATAAGGTATACGGCAAGAGAAACGAGCAGAATTCCGTAGTTCGGCATGATATGTTTAAGGACGAGCGAAAGGAACAGAACCGTCAGCATGTAAGCGCAAAGATACCAGACACTTTTTTAAGTTTTATAAGGCACAGCTTTATCATCAATTTACCTCCGTTTAATCCTTATGTCCCGATTATATTGTAAAACGGCAAATAAGTCAAGAATAATCGGTTTGAATGTACAAGTATCTTTAAAATAACAGGATTTTAACTTCCGTAATTCTTCTAAGCGTCGTAAAAGTCCCTGGGTAGACGCATCTGCCAAAAGCTTTTGAAATCTAAACAAATTTAATTGCAACATTCTGACGGATAATTTTACATTACAAAAAACAGCCGCTTTTCAGAAGCAGAAACTCTGAATAAACGGCTGTTTTTGCGGAGAAGACCGGTTAATCCGGAAATCTCCGTAAGCATATTGTCTGGTTTTGTTTCTCAGTGAGAATTTTTCTCTCCGGGAAGTTTTTTCTGATCACTCAGAGGAAGCGTGAACTCGAAACGGCAGTAACTGTCTTTTACGCTGTCCACGGTAATGGTTTCCCTGTGAGCGTCGATAATGGTTTTGGCGATGAAAAGTCCGAGACCGACGCCGGATTTGTCAAGCCCGCGGCTTTTATCGCTTTTGTAGAATCTTTCAAAAACAAACGGCAGATCTTCTTCGGATATGCCCTCGCCCTCGTTATATACCGAAACGTGAGCTTTTTTGTCTTTGATTTTGACGGAAAGTCTGTATTTTCCGCCGGGTTTTGAGAATTTCACGGCGTTGTCGCAGATATTGTAAAGTATCTGATGAATGGCGTCCTTGTCGGCAAAAACATAGATGTTTTCGCTGTCGCAGTCAAATTCTACGTCAAGGTTTTTTTCTTCGATTTTTTGCTCAAAAGAGAGTACGATCTGCCTTGCAACTTCGCAAATATCGAAAACGGAAGGTTCAAGTTTTCTGTCGCCGGCCTGGATTCTTGAAAGATCAAGAAGCTGACGGACAAGTCTTGAAAGTCGAAGCACCTCGTTTTTGATACGCTCCAGATATTCGCTTGTATTTTCAGGCGGGATTGCTCCGGAAAGAATTGCGTCGATAAATCCTGCTATTGTAGTCATCGGTGTTTTCAGGTCATGCGATACGTTTGCAAGGAAGCTTCTGCGCATATTTTCAAGATTCTGAAGTCCGTTTGCCATCTGATTGAAGGCAGTCGCAAGCTCGGCAACCTCGTCGTTTCCCTGCACCGGAATTCTTATATCGAAATTTCCGGCGGCATAGCTTTTGGCGGCTTTGCTCATGTTTTTCAAAGGACCGATAATTCTTTCGCTCAGAAAATACACCGCAACCAGCGCCGCAAGAAATACCCAGAGACTCGCAAGCAATATTGTTTTGACGGTACTGCCGATCATAATGTTCAGACCTTTTGCGGGAGAGCAGGTAAGGATATAACCTACCGTTATGCTGTCAGCACCGTCATCGGCTTTGGAGCTGACGGATTTTATCGAGTACAGAAAGTCCGCAGTCATAGCCGAACCCATATCGTCATATCCGTTGAAGTGACCTTCCGTTCTCAAAGCAGACAAGATATTATCAGGCAGAGTGTTCTGTGCAAACGTTTCGCTTTCGTAATTTTCCGCAGGCATCAGCAGTACGCCCTGACTGTCGAAAATATATACACGCATTTCGCCTGTAAAGTCCGCAAGGTGCCGGATATACCCGCTCAGAGCCGCATCGCTCTCACCGAAAAGGGTACTGAAACTCTGCGGGTCAGCCGGCCGGTAAATCTCTGTAATCATAACGGAAATGTTGTCTGCGGCGTTTTCCATGTCACTGCGCTTATCCTCAAGAGTCATAACCGTCATATTTGAACCGATAACAAGAGCGAGAATAGTGAAGCTGATGAAAATGATCAGCATAAACACGGTAATGTACCGTGTGAAAAGGCTCTTTCTCATTTTTGGGTTACTGGAGCACTTCGAATTTGTAGCCGACGCCCCAAACGGTTTTGAGTATCCACTTGTCGGAAACACCGTCGAGTTTTTCACGCAGACGTTTTACGTGTACGTCAACGGTTCTCGAGTCGCCCAGATAGTCGAATCCCCATACTTTGTCGAGAAGCTGATCGCGGGTGAAAACTCTGTTTGAGTTTGACGCCAGGAAATAAAGCAGTTCGAGTTCCTTAGGCGGAATGTCAACGCTTTTTCCGTTGAGCTTGAGCTCGTACTTCTGGAGGCTGATCTCAATGTTGTCGAATTTGATAACTTCTTCGTCGTTCATATTGTCGTGAGCGGTGTATCTGCGCAGAACAGCTTTTACTCTTGCAGAAAGCTCTTTCATATCGAAGGGTTTGACAACAAAGTCGTCGGCGCCGAGTTCAAGTCCGAGTACTTTATCAAATGTCTCGTATTTGGCGGTTATCATTATGATGGGTTTGTTTGAAATTTCACGGATTTCTCTGCAAACCTGCCATCCGTCTTTTCCCGGAAGCATTATGTCGAGCAGAACAAGGTCGGGTTCGGAAAACTTGAACTGTTTGAGACCCTCGGTACCGTCTCCGGCACATTTTACCTCATGTCCCTCTCTTTCAAGATAAAGCCTGAGCAGGTCGCAGATGTTTGCGTCGTCGTCGATAACAAGAATTTTAGCAGCCATGATTTTATCATCCTTTCGTTTAAATATTAACATCGTCAGGTTTTTGACTAAGTTCATTATACACCCGTTTTCAGTGGTTTTGGTGAACGAATTGTTAATTTTGACGATTTAATTCAAAAAAAATAAATTCTGAGGTTAAATACTTGAAAAAAATCAGGCGATATTATATAATCAAATAAAGTGGAAACAGTCATGGCAGTACCGCTTAGCTCTTAACTTGCAAATTCGCAGTCAGTTTTTTCGTCATAAAAAACGGATTTGTGCAGGTAATATCCGACCTTTGACAAGCAGTTTTGTCCGAACGTCAGTAAAAAAACAAATGCTTTGCGGCTTTGCCCTGAATAAAATTCACCCGGATCAAGTCCGGTATAAGAATAATAAAGAGGAATAGACAATGAAACTCGGAATAGTAGGATTGCCGAACGTAGGCAAAAGCACGCTTTTTAACGCAATAACCAACGCCGGAGCGGACGCGGCGAATTATCCGTTCTGTACGATAGAACCGAATGTCGGAATTGCGCCGGTACCGGACGAAAGACTTGACAGACTGGCTGAGATGTATAACCCGGAAAAGTATACTCCGGCTATACTTGAAATAGTGGATATTGCCGGACTTGTCAAAGGTGCATCGGAAGGAGAGGGACTCGGAAACAAGTTTCTTTCTCACATCAGGGAAGTGGATGCTATACTTCATGTAGTGAGATGTTTCGATAATCCCGATATAGCCCATGTTTCCGGTAGCGTTGATCCCGTAAGAGATATAGATATAATCAATATGGAACTTATCCTTTCCGATATAGAGCTTACTGAAAGACGTCTGGACAGAACCCGTAAAGCGCTTAAAGGCGACAAGGGACTGCAGACAGAGGTTGACTTCCTTGAAAAACTTCTTGCTTTCCTTACGGACGGCAAAAGCGCAAGAGGACTTGAAACCACCGACGAAGAAAACGCAGTGCTTGAAACTTTACCGCTGCTTTCACGCAAGCCGGTGATTTATGCGGCAAATGTCGACGAGGATACGCTGCTTTCCGGAGCCGAAAGCAACCCGTATTATCAGCAGGTAAAAGAAATTGCTGACAAAGAAGGTTCTCAGGTAATTCCTGTATGTGCTGAAATTGAAGCGCAGATAGCAGGCATGGAAGAGGAAGACAAAGCGGTGTTCATGGAAGAGTACGGTATTAAGACCTCCGGACTTGACAAAATAATCACGGCTGGCTATAAACTGCTCGGACTTATAAGTTTTCTTACGGCAGGTCCGAAAGAAGTACGTGCATGGACAATTGTTAACGGCACAAAAGCACCTCAGGCAGCGGGAAAAATCCATTCAGATTTTGAAAGAGGCTTTATAAGAGCCGAAATAATCGGATTTGACGAGCTTATGGAGTGCAAGAGCATGACCGTTGCCAAGGAAAAAGGACTTGTAAGAAGTGAAGGAAAAGATTACGTCATGAAAGACGGTGACGTTACGCTGTTCAGATTCAATGTATAAGGAGGTAAAGTGATGGCAAAAAGCGGCTGGGAAAAATGGAAATCAAAGAAGAAAAGGGAAGTTAAAAACAAAGCGAAAAAGTCTCACTGGGGATATTTTGTCGTTGCAATACTGTTTCTGGCAGGCGGACTGGCAATAGGCTATTTCGGAGCACGATATCTTTCGGCAGATGATACTTTCGAACTGAAAGGCGATAAGGTAACGGAATTTGTTGCTCCGCAGACCGTTGAATACAGTGACGAGGGGATAAGTTACAGTTTCCTCGGAAAAGACCTTTCTCAAAGTGTCAAGATAACAACCAATATGGTGAAAAACGAGGACGGCAAATATACCGGAACGGTTGATGAAGAAAATGAGCTATACATAATCTACGAAGCGACCGAGGGACGGTGTAAGGGAAAAACCTTATACCGGGTTTTCAGACTGCAGGAAGCGGAGGTAAACTGAGATGAAAAAATTCAGATTTTTTGCCGCGCTGCTCCTCGCTATAGTAATGCTTGCGGTGGGTGTTGCAGGAGGTTTTGTCGGATATTATTATCTTGACAGAAACCGTTTTACCTCGGAAGTTTACACAAGCGGTGCAATGCAGGTTCATTTTCTTGAACTCGGAAACAAGTATACAGGTGACTGTACATATATAAAAGCGGGAGACACTGATATACTCATAGATGCCGGTTCGAGAACAGACAGCATTCAGACTATTGATAATTATCTCAGAAATTTTGTGACCGACGGAAAACTTGAATATGTAATCGTTACGCATGCCCATCAGGATCACTACGCCGGTTTTGCCACAAATGAGAATTCCGAAAGTCTTTTTGACAAGTACAGCGTTGAAGTCATAATTGACTTTGCTCTTACAAACCAAAAGGAAGACGGAGCCATGTACAGTAACTATTGCAGAGAGAGGGACGAGGCGATTGAAAACGGGGCACAGCATTTTACCGCAAGGGAGTGTATAGAGCAGAATAACGATGTTTTCGAACTTTCCGGCGGGGTTACAATGACTGTACTCGATCAGCGCTATTATTACGAAAAAGCAAGCTCCGAAAACGACTATTCGGTCTGCACTTTGTTTACATACGGAGATCAGAATATACTTCTTACCGGAGACCTTGAAGAAAAAGGCGAGGCGTCGCTTATCGAGAAAAACGATCTTCCTGAGGTTACGCTGTACAAGGCAGGACACCACGGTTCGAAAACCTCGTCAAGTCCGGAGCTGATGGCGGTGATACAGCCTGAGGTTATCTGTGTGTGTTGCTGTGCGGGAAGTCCGGAATATACGGATGTTTCCGATAACCAGTTCCCGACTCAGGAGTTTATAGACAACGTAGCACCTTATACCGATGAAATTTATGTCACAACGCTTTGCGTTGATTACGACAACGGAGATTTCACATCGATGAACGGCAACATTACGGTAGTGTTTTCAGGAAAAGGTTTTACCGTCCGGTGCTCGGCGAGTGACCTTAAATTAAAGGACAGCGAATGGTTCGGTAAAAACCGGAAAATGCCGGAGCAGTGGAAAGACAAGTCTGCGTAAAAGGTGCAGGTAAATTTGCCGATTTAAAGCCGTTTGAATTTTGCCGTAAGTATTCAATGACAAATTTTTGATACTTTACGGCAAATTACTTATAGCATAAAGTCGTAAAAAATGATAATATCAAATTATGCGGAAGCGGGTTTTGACACCGGCTTTGATGCATCATCAAAATAGGTATTTCAGAAATACCAGAAACGGAAAGGATACCGGATATGGAAAGAATAGTAAATGTTGGAATAATCGGTTGCGGCGGAATAGCTAACGGAAAGCATATGCCTTCTCTTAAAACTCTTCCGAATGTCAGAATGGTTGCATTCTGCGACATAATCAAAGAGAGAGCGGTAAAAGCCGCAGAAAAGTACGGCGTTGAAGGCGCAAAGGTTTATGAGGACTACAAGGAGCTCCTCAAAGACGAGAGCATTGAAGTTGTTCATGTCTGCACTCCGAACCGTTCTCACAGTTTTATAACCGTTGATGCACTTGAGGCAGGAAAACACGTAATGTGCGAAAAGCCGATGGCGATCAACTCCGAGGAAGCAAAGAAAATGCTTGATGCTGCAAAGAGAACCGGCAAAAAGCTTACAATCGGTTATCAGAGCAGACAGAGAGCAAATTCTCAGTACCTTAAAAAAGAAGCTGAAAATGACGTAATGGGCGAGATTTATTACGGAAAAGCAACGGCGATTAGAAGAAGAGCCGTACCGACTTGGGGAGTTTTCCTTAACGAGTACGAGCAGGGCGGCGGACCGCTGATAGACATCGGAACCCATGCGCTTGACCTGACACTCTGGATAATGAACAACTATAAACCCAAATACTGTGTCGGAACTACATACCATAAACTGAACAATCAGACTCATACCGCAAATGCGTGGGGAGACTGGGATCCGGAAAAATTTACGGTTGAAGACAGTGCATTCGGATTTATAGTTATGGAAAACGGTGCGACAATCGTTCTTGAATCCTCATGGGCTCTCAACACTACCGAAGTAAGAGAGGCGGTTACCTCTGTTTGCGGAACAAAGGGCGGGGCGGTAATGCCCAATGCCGACAAACTGATAATGAACGGCGTAAAGAACGGAGTGCAGTTTACTGAAGAACCCAATTTTTCAGCAGGCGGAGTGGCGTTCTATGACGGTAAGTCCGGAGATCCTTCGGCAAACGAAGCCAAACAGTGGATCGATGCGGTTATAAACGATACCGATCCCTGCGTGCTTCCCGAGCAGGCTTACTGCGTAACGAGAATACTTGAGGGAATTTATATTTCTTCAAAGACAGGTACGATATACAATTTTGAAAACTGATAACGGTAAATTTCGGAGGTACGAAAATGAAACTTTGTGTTCTGGCAAATCTGTACGGAAACAAAACTCTTGACGAAACGCTTGCAAGACTGAAATCTCTCGGTGTTGAAGCAGTTGAAATAGGAGCCGGAGGATATCCGGGCAAGGCGCACTGCAACCCGGCGGAGCTTCTGGCGGACGGAAAGAAATTTGATGAATTCAAGGCTACAATAGATAAATACGGAATAGAGATAGCCGCGCTTGCGGCACACGGAAATCCCGTGCATCCGGACAAAAAAATCGCAAAGGAATTTGACGACGATTTCCGTAATGCAGTACTTCTTGCTGAAAAGCTCGGAGTCGATACGGTTATAGCATTTTCCGGCTGCCCGGGCGACAGCGCAAATTCCAAATATCCGAACTGGGTAACATGCCCCTGGCCTGACGATTACCTTAAAGTTCTTGAATATCAGTGGAATGAAGTTCTGATTCCTTACTGGAAAGAAACTGTAAAATTTGCAAATGATCATAAGGTAACAAAAATAGCTCTCGAAATGCATCCGGGCTTTTGCGTCTATAATCCGGAAACACTTCTCAAACTGCGTGCGGCAGTCGGTGAAACTATCGGCGCAAACTTCGATCCTTCGCATCTTATCTGGCAGGGAATAGATCCGGTAAGCGCAATAAGAGCGCTTGAGGGTGCTATTTACCACGTTCACGCAAAGGATACAAAGATAGACAAATACAACACCGCAAAATTCGGCGTGCTCGATACAAAACACTACGGTGACGAACTGCACCGCAGCTGGATATTCAGAACGGTAGGTTACGGCAACGGACTTCAGTACTGGAGAGATATGATCTCAAATCTCCGTCTTGTGGGATACGATAAAGTAATGTCGATTGAACACGAAGACAGTCTTATGAGCATAGACGAAGGACTGGAAAAAGCTGTGGCTTTCCTCAAAGAGTCAATGATATCCGATCCTAAACCTTCCACCATGTCGTGGGCGTAAGGTTTGAACCGGAGCGTTTGGTTTAAAAGCAGCCAAGCATCAGAGGTTGAGTTGGACTGAAATTTCAGCTTATTCTACTGATCAAAACAAACATAAAATCACCCGTTATCGAAAAAAGATGACGGGTGATTTTTGTATAAATATCGGTCAAATGAAAAACACCAAGATTTTTGCAGTTTTTCTGGCGGGAAAATTAAAAAAAGCAAATTTATTTCAGACAAAAAAATGATATGATAAGCAAAAAGCCCGGAAACTAAATCTCCGGGCTTGTCATAATCAGGGTGTTTTCAAAATCATCTTCAAGTGAAGTTGCGAGATGAGTCACGCTTATAACCGTTTTGTTTTCCGTGAAAGTACGAATGACCTGTGCACATTTTTCAGCGTTATCTCTGTCAAGTCCTTTAAGCGCTTCATCAAGTAAAACAATGTCTCCGTCATACGCCAGAGCTCTGGCGATGGCGCACCTTCTTTTCATTCCTCCGGAAAGCTGCGACGGGTAAGAATCAAGGTCTTTTTTATCGCCGAGACCAAGCATTCCGAGAATATCAGCCGCAATTTTTTTTCTGTTACCGTCTTGTATTACTGCCGCAACATTGCCAAGGGCTGTAAGAGTCGGAAAAAGTCTGTCCTCCTGGAAAAGAACCGAGATTTTTTTATCGGCAGTACCGGTAACCGTTCCGCTGTCCGGCAAAGTAAGACCTGCTATTATACGCAAAAGTGTGGTTTTACCGCATCCGGAGACTCCTTTTATAACAGTTTTGCTGCCGTAAGGAAAACTTGCCGAAAAATTATCGAGAACCCGTTTTTCTCCGTAAGATTTTGTTAAGCCGTTAAGTACTATCGCTTTGTTTTCAATTTCCGACATATTTTCTCCTCACCGCACGCTGTAAAGCGGCAACTGATTTTTTTATCGCAAATTCAAGCAAAACGCTGACGACAATAATTGCAACCGTCCATGCAAAAAGCTGAGCCGTCTCAAAATACTGCTTTGAAATGTAAATATAATACCCGACAGAATCACGGGTGACGCACAGCACCTCAGCAGATATACCGGCTTTCCAGGCAAGACCGAGAGAAGTGGTGCAAGCCGAGGCAAAATAAGGTGCAATGGACGGAATGTAAAGCAGTGTAAGTTTTTTTATACGGGAAAAACGGTATACAGCTGCGACTTCTCTCAGATTAACTGAGGTTTCCGAAAGCCCCGTCAGCGTGTTTTCATAAACTATGGGAAATACCATCAGAAAAGCAATAAAAACCGGGACGGCATTTGACGGCATCCAGAGAACGCATATCAGTATAAACGAAGCGGCAGGAGTTGCCCTGACAACTTTCACAAACGGTGAAAAGAAGATTTTCAGCGGCAGAAAAAAATGACTGGCAAAAGCAGCCGCCAATGCAACAGCGATGCCTGTAAGGTAGCCGCAAATTACTCTGAGCATCGAACCCGTAACCGAGATAATAAACTTTTTCTCCGGAATAAGGCGGAATAATTCAACCAGAACCTGGTATGGGGACGGAAAAATAAAGCTTACTCCGATATTAGCGTAAGCGATCTGCCAGATGATGATCCAGACGGCAAATGTTGCTGCTGCGGAAATAACCGCGATTACCGGTTTCGGTAAACGCGGTGTTTTTCCGTTTTTTGTGAGAGTCTGCGCCTGACTACCGGCGCCGTTTGGTTTATCAGTCAATCTCATATATTGCGTAGAAACTGTCGTCAGGTTCCTTGCCGCCGACAGAAGCGCTGTTGGCATCGAAAAGTACTTTCAGCATAGCTTTGACATCGTCTTTCATTTTTTCACCGGTAATGCAGACAATATTGGCGCGGGGTATGGCGTTTTTGGCGATGGGAGCTTTCGGTACTATTCCGAACTCAACCATCAGATCGCCGGCTGAGTCTGCGTTAGCTGTATCGTTTATATAGTCAACAGATGTCTTGTAGTTTTTAAGGAAATTTTCAACCGCTTTTGGATATTTATCAAGAAAATCGGCGTTTGCGACAAGTATACCCTGAACAAGCTGTGTTTCGGATACCTTGTTCCATTCTTCGGTCACATTGAAAATTATCTTGTTTGCGCTGTTCTGAGTAAGTGCTGCAGTAGTTGCGGGTTCCGGCAGAATTGCGTAACCGCCGTTCAGAGTGTAGGCGGCAGTTGCGGAGGTTCCGTCAGGGTAATAAATAACCCTGACTCCGTTTTCACCGAGATCCGCCTGCTGGTCGGTAACAGCCGTAAGTCCGTTTTTCTCAAGAAGGAAATTTATTATATACTCGGGAGTGCTTGCCTGACCTGTTGTATGAATCGTTTTTCCCCTGAGTTCAGAGAAGGAAGAAAGCTCTTCCGTTCCGATTACCGAAAGTACCCCAAGGGCATTTGTAGCTATAACCTTGACTTTACCCTCTGTCTTATTGAAAAGAGTAGCTCCTGCGTTTACCGGCAAAGCCGCAATGTCTACTGTACCGTTAACAATGTCGCTTGTCAGCTTTGAAACGTCGGCAGTTTCGTAAAATGTGATGGTGTAGCCGTCCGGCGTATCGGTTTTATCCGCATAATCCTTGGCTATTTTCACTGCACCCATACCGGTAGGACCTTTCAGTACTCCGACGTTGATGCGTGTCGCTTCTTCCTTTGAGCAGGCAGGTAAAACAAGTGCCATCAGTAGGGCGAGAAACAGTGCTGAAATTCTGAATTTGATTTTCATTTTATATGTCCTTTCATAATTATAATTTTTCAGTGATATTCTTTTCCGTTTGATCCGGAAAATCAAAAAATACAGCGATGTCATTGATTAATAGATTTTGACTCCGCTTTTCCGTAAAAATCTGTTTTTTTGCTGAACTTACGGAATAAACTGAGCGTTTTTTGTTTTTGACTGAACCCTGAAATTGTTTTTTCGCCATTTTTTGTTTTCAGTTCTATGCAGTGTTTTTCTTACGGCAAAATGTGTTCAGTCAGTAAAAGAACCGTTATTTTTACTATCATTTCCGTCGGCAATATTCTTCAGTGCGCAGCGGTCAAGTATAATTATTGTGCGACCGTTCCTTTCGATTATACCTTTTTCGGTCAGAGTGTCGAAAGCTCGGTAAAGTGACGCTCTTCCCACGTCGAGCATTTCTGCAAGTTTAGAAGCCGAACAGGAAAGCTGAGCCGTTCCCGACTGGTTTTCATCACAAAGCAGAATATGCAGTGCCAGACGCGCAGCCGCCCCCTGAGAAACGTAGGATCTTATTCTGCCGTTGAGAAATTTTATTCTCGATGTAAGAAAAAGAATGTAGCGGCGTCGGAACTCAGAATTTGAATCGATAAGATCGAGAACGGTATCGGACGGGATGGCGAGAACTTCGGTTTTTCTGTTGGCTTTTATTTCCGAGACTCCGTCGCAGTCCGAAGTGCCGTAAGTGTCGTTTGCTTCCGGAAACAGCGTGGCAACTCCCGATACACTTCCCGCGGACATCATGCGCAGAATTATCCGTTTGTCGCCGGTGTTTTTTGTGACGGTAGCACTTCCGCTGAGAATAACAGTTATATGATTTTTAATACCGATAACATCCCCCGTACCGAAAACATATAAACAGGACTTTTCGGCAACCTCATTAAGTTCCGTGTCGCTGAGTACCGAAAACATATCGGTGTTTTTAAGACATACGACAGCTTTTTGCATCTTCATTGCCATTCTCCGGTAAAAAATAAATAATTTTCAAAAACCGTCTCATTTGATACAATTATATGCATTTTTTGTTTTTTTGTCAATAGCCAAATAAGATAAAATATCATCAATCTGCGTAAAATAATCTGTGCATAATAACTTTAAGTCCGGCAAAGAAAAAATATGGCAAAATAACTTGCATAATGACGGAAAAAATGGTATAATGCAAAGGAGTAAAATACAGAGGAAAAGTTAATGAATATATTGCATCTTAAATACGCCGTTGAAATATCGCGTACAAAATCCATAAGTCAGGCGGCTGAAAATCTTTACATGGGACAGCCGAATCTCAGCCGTGCAATAAAAGAGCTGGAGGAAAACCTCGGCATAACTATATTTGAGCGTACGCCAAAAGGAATAAGCGTAACACCGGACGGAGAAGAGTTTCTTCAGTACGCCAAAAGAATCATAAAACAGGTTGAAGACGTTGAGGCAATGTACAAAAACGGCAGAGAAAAAAAGCAGAAGTTTTCGGTGTGCGTGCCAAGAGCAAGCTATATATCTTATGCGTTTGCCGAATTTGCAAAACACATAAAAACGGAAAATCCTGCGGAAATATTCTATAAAGAAACAAATTCCATGCGCACTATAAACAATATTTTAAATGACGAGTACGACATGGGAATAGTTAGGTATCAGACAGCTTTTGAAAAATATTTCAGGTCGCTTTTTTCGGCAAAAAAGCTTGCTTATGAGACAATAACCGAATTTTCCTATCTTTTGCTTATAAACAAGAATCATCCGCTCGCCAAAGAGGATGATATTAAGCTTGAACAGCTCTCGGATTACATTGAGATAACTCACGGAGATCCGTATGTGCCGTCAATGCCGCAGATAGATGTAAAAAAGGCGGAAATGTCGGAATTTGTCAATAAACGTATCTGCGTTTTTGAGCGTGCAAGCCAGTTTGTACTGCTTCAGAACGTTCCGAACACATTCATGTGGGTGTCTCCCATTCCGAAAGAGCTTCTTGACAAATATGACCTTGTTCAGAAAAATTGCAAAGCAGTGACAAAAACATACAAGGATGTGGTTATTCACAGAAGCGAATACAATCTCACCGAGCTTGACAAGATTTTTCTTACCGAAGTTACTAATGCCAAAAGAAAAATCTGAGTTCTTTACTAATTGCGGGTTAAGTCAGGCAGAATAAAACGCTGATTTACAAAGACAAATAAGAAAAACGAAAGGTAAAAAAATGAAATTTACAGTTGAGCATCTTTCAAAAAGCTATGACGGAAAACAGGTTTTAAAAGACATAAACTTTTCCTTCGAGGAGGGCAAGATTTACGGTCTGCTCGGTCGTAACGGAGCCGGAAAAACCACATTTTTCAACTGCATAAACCGTGACATCAGAGCCGACAGCGGAAGGTTCAGAATAGAAGAAAACGGTGTAAAACGTGAAGTCTCTGCAAAGGACGTCGGTTATGTTTTGTCAACGCCGACAGTTCCGGAATTTCTGACAGGCAGGGAGTTTCTCAAATTTTTTATCGATATTAACGAAAAATTTGTTCAGGATATAAGAACACCTGACGAATATTTTGATTTTGTCAGCATAGATATCGAGGATCGTGACAAGCTGCTTAAAGACTACTCACACGGAATGAAAAACAAAATGCAGATGCTCCTGAACATTATTGCAAAACCAAATATTCTGCTACTTGACGAGCCGCTGACATCTCTTGACGTAGTCGTTTCTGAGGAAATGAAGCAGCTGCTGCGTTCGATTAAATCCGGAAGAATTACTATTTTTTCCACTCATATACTTGATCTTGCAATAGATCTTTGTGATGAGATAGTTCTTTTAAGTCACGGCGAACTTGAGTCTGTCGAGAAAACAAGCACAGATGATAAGGCATTCCGGGAGAAGATAATCGAGGCACTTACGGAGGAAGGCAATGAATAAAGAGGAGATAAGCAGAACTTTCAGGATATCCTATTCTCTGAAAAATACTTACCGGGTGAACACGATACTGTATTCGCTTAAGCAGATTCCGCTCATTAAAAAACTTCTTCCTGCAAAAATTTACGGCGTAAAGGAGCTGAAGATTTTTGCGAACATACTTTCAGCAATGTGGGAAGTAGCTTCGGTTTTTATATGGAAGCTCCTTTACT
This sequence comes from uncultured Clostridia bacterium, assembly GCA_944391815.1. Taxonomy (GTDB): domain Bacteria; phylum Bacillota; class Clostridia; order Oscillospirales; family CAG-272; genus SIG673. The sequence goes on from CALXUV010000030.1 coordinate 38,735, forward strand.
TTGTAACGCTTGTATGCGGTGTCGGTGCAATTTACAGCCGCTTGCCATCGGATGAGGTTTTCCTGCATGTTTTCCTTATGCTTACTATTATAGGATTTATTTTGAACACGCATCTTTTTAATCCTACAAGAGATAAGTATTATGCAATAATACTGCTCCGTATGGATGCAAAGGGATATACTCTTACAGATTATTTTTACCGGCTATTAAAAGACATAATCGGTTTTTTGCCAATGACACTGATTTTCGGATTGTTAAACAAAGTTCCGCTTTGGATTTGTTTTATCATCCCGTTTTCGGTTGTCGCAGGCAAGATTTTCTATTCGGCTATTTCACTTGTAAATTATGAAAAACGCGGAAAAGCGTATAACGAAAACAAACTTTCTATACCCGTATGGATAGCGGTTCTTCTTCTTTTGGTGATAACTTACGGAATGCCGGCCATTGGTTATGTTATCCCGGAAAAAGCGGTGATAACCTTGCTTATAGCATTTATTCCGCTCGGACTTCTCGGAATCAGAAAAATAATAACATTCGGTGAATACAGACAGGTAAACCAGGAAATTCTCGCTCAGATGCTTTTGCAGCTTGACAGCGCAAAAAATATAAATAAAAAGTCTGCGGAAAAAATGATTTCCAAAGACCGTAAAATCAGCAGTGCAAAAAAGGGTTTTGAATACTTAAACGAGCTCTTTATGAAGCGACACAGGAAAATACTCTGGCAATCGACAAGAATTCAGGCTATTGTGATACTGATATTGGTTATAATTGCTGTTATTTTCGTGAAAATCAGCTCCGGTATTTCCGAGGAAACATACGGACTGATGATACAGAATATGCCGTATTTTGTTTTTATTATGTATGCCATTAACCGCGGTATGGGTTTTACCAAAGCGCTGTTTATGAACTGTGATCACAGTCTTCTGACTTATTCATTTTTCAAACAGCCGAACTGTATACTCAGGCTTTTCGCAATACGTCTGAGGGAAATAATCAAGGTAAATCTTCTCCCTGCGACAGTGCTTGGCGGTGGACTTTCGGTCATATTTTATATGATTGGAGGAAGCGGCAAATTATTTGAATGTATTCTCGTTTTTTTGTCGGTAATCAGCCTGAGTGTATTCTTTTCGGTTCATTATCTGACCATTTACTATCTGCTTCAGCCATATAATCCTTCAACTGAAGTAAAAAGCGGTACGTATTTTATCATACAGTTTATAACTTATGTTGTCAGTTTTATAATGATTTACATAAAACTTCCGGTTTTTATATTCGGAATTCTGTGCGTGGCTTTTTGCGTTATCTACTGCGTGGTTGCCTGTATACTTGTCTATCGTTTTGCACCGAAAACATTCCGTTTAAGAAACTGATATTAACGTGCTGATTAGTTTTTGAGCGTTACGGGCTACGCCGCAGTAAATGAGTGACAAACTTTTTATCTAAAACTTTCCGATTAAGAAACTGATACTGACGTGCTGATTAGTATTGAGCGTTACGGGTTCCGCCGCAGTAAATGAGTGACAAACTTTTTATCTAAAACTTTCCGTTTAAGAAACTGATACTGACGTGCTGATTAGTTTTTGAGCGTTACGGGCTACGCCGCAGTAAGTGAATGCCAAACTTTTGTACCGAAAACTATCTGATTAAGAAACTTATATTAATTTATTTATAAGCTTTCACGTACCGGTAACGGCGCAGTAAATAAGTACAACCATTTTTCACCGGTAATTTTCCGCATAAAAAACTGATGTTAAAATGTCAAAGTTTTTCGGTTTACCGTCCGTGCCGACTGTGTAGCATTGTATTCAGCATTTTCTTCAGTTTATTTCTGACAAAAAAATAAAAACCCTGTCGATACCGCATCCGGCTTTACTGAGACGGATAATGTCGTGAGCTCCTAAAAGTTTTATAATTTTTGGACTCACTTCGTAATCGACAGGATTTTTGTATTTAATTGGTATTTGAGCGTATCAGGATTTTAGATTATTTTGTTTACTGTAAGAAGTTACGTCGCAGTCTTAATTTACCGATAAAATTGAGACGCACTTCTGTAAGTTATCCGAAGTAAACTGAGATGTCGTTTTGTCTGAAAAAATGCGGCTAAAAGTCGAGATATTGTATTCCCCCGGCAATAACGGCCTGCGGGGAAGAAGGAATGCCGGGAAGAAGCGATGCCGGGTAGAAGCGATGCCGGGTAGAAAAAATCGTCTGCGGGTGAAGTTATTTTGAATGACAGGCAATTCCCGCACGAAAAGTAAGTCGTCGGATAACGGGTAATAAAGTTACAGTGGCATAAAGAGTTAATGCGATTTAATATATCAGTTCAAGCAAAATATTAAGTTTTAATGTGAGTTGAAGTAAAGTATTCCCCGGGAAATGACCGCATCTATCCGATAATTCTTTTTATTATATGCTCAGCAATAATAATTCCTGCGGCGGCAGGCATATAACAGATGGATGCCGGAGTACGGGTTTCGGCTTTCGGAGGAATTTCTGTACTGAAAAGAACGTCAACACCGCTTGTTATTCCGTTTTGTTTCAGAACTTTCCTTACTGCCCTTGCAAGCGGACAGGTGTTGGTTTGCGAAATATCGGCAATACGGTATTTTGAAATGTCAAGCTTATTGCCTGTTCCCATTGAGGAAAAAATATATTTTCCGCTTTTGAGAGCCGATGTTATAAGAGCACATTTTGCGGTTACATTGTCGATACAGTCGGCAATAATTTCACATCCGCATTTTTCTGCAATATTTTCGGCGTTTTCCGAATCAACGAAAACATTCTCGGTTGTGACCTTGCAGTCCGGATTTATGTCCTTGATCCTTTTTGCGGTAACTTCGGTTTTTGAAAGTCCTACAGTGCTTTCAAGAGCTATAATCTGTCTGTTTAGATTGCTTACCGAAACAGTATCGCAGTCAACAAGGTGCAGTTTTCCCACACCGCAGCGTGCCAGCATTTCGCAGACATATCCGCCGACTCCTCCGAGTCCGACTACACATACCGAGGCAGATAACAGTTTACGGGTTTTGTCAATACCTATCAGGGAGATTTGTCGTGAAAGTCTTGTTTCATTTGTCTCTGATGAATTATTCATAATGCACCTGTTTAACGATGTTGATTATAACAGTTGTTTTTTTAATATAATTTATCCGGTAGAATGTTTCAGTCAGTTTATTTTTCCTTCGATCGAACCCGTAAAGTCGCTTTGATTAAGCACGGTGATATCATCGGAGGTAGAATTCACCTTCATAGAGAATTTTGTTTCGACAGAGATCATGCCGTCAACAAGAGCGGAAAACTCAACGGTCTGTCCGATTATGCACAGATCGCTTTTCCGGACAGTGACGGATATTTCGTTTTTGGCTATCATAACGCTCGACGAGGTAAGATCAAACCCCGGAGAAGATTCGGAGGAAAAGGAAGACATGAGATACTGGGTATAATATTTGGTTGCCGACGAAGAAAAACTCAGACTGAAAGTTATATATTCGTTTGTGTCTTCGGTGATACCCTTGAAAACTATATCACCGTCGAGAAGCATTTCTGAACTCAGTGTGGTGATTATCATGGTTTTCATGGATGAAGCGGTGAACTCATGTTCGGTTTTGTCTGTCGGAGTACCGTAGGAGGAGGTTATAAAATCGTAATTTCTTTCATGATATCCGAGGCTGTCAATGAAAATTCCCTTTGAGGTCTCTTCTTTTTTGTCAGGAGTGGAGAGTTTTTCGTGGTCGATACTGCCGTAAAGAAATGAATCGCTTCCGAATTTGCCGGTAAAACTGACTGTTTCGTCAAGCGTATAGCTTTCCTTTGTGTCGCTGACCTTGACGTACTTAGAATAGAGAGCATCCAAAGCGTTACAGTTTGCAAGAGCCGAGTAACCGGCTTCCGTAACTGCCGACAACAGAAAAATATCGGAAATTTCGGTGTATTTTACCGTAGATGACGGAGACTTCGGTGCAATTTCTCCGGACGTTTCAAGAGTTTGTGAAAAATTTCCTTCGTATGTCAGTTTTGCGCTCGGGTTTTCGCTTTCGTAATAGTCAACCTTGAAAAGAAGTTTTACCGTGCTTATAAGTCCTTCGCCGTCAAGCAGAACTCTGAGTGAAACATCGTAAATCTCATATTCGTATGTCGTTTGGTCAAGACCGATAAAAGCCGCAATTCCGGATCTCAGGGCATCATTTTCTTTTTTGAAAATAATTTCGAAAACTTTGCCGGAAGATTTATACATCTTCGCTTCGGAAAAATTCGCAGGACTTAGATAAGCTGCGTTTACCGAAATTTCCGAATAATCGGTATACTCAACAAAGCGCAGAGGATCAAGAACAGCTGAAAAATCTGTTCCGAAACGGTTGGTGTAAATCTTACCGTCTTTGTAGAAAAATTCCTCGCTTACGGTTTTGGTAGATATATCGCCCTCAAGATTTGTTGAAGTGTTTTTTCGGTAAAATGCCGGTCGGTCAGAGTTTTTTCCTTTTACCTCGAGAATGTTTTCGGTGCCAAGACGGAAAATCTTATCCGCCGCTTCGCATTCGACAAAAAACGACGAAACAAGCCTTGATGTGTCAAGAGTTCCGTATTTTTCCCATGCGGTGTTAACCGTGTCTACGGCAGTCCCGTAGTCCTTGTCGGATGAGGTGAAAAAACTCCCCTCAGGAGAAATACATCCGGTAGCCGAAAAGGCAATTAATAAGGTGAGAGCAAAAAATAATAATCTTGTTCTGAATTTCATATTGGTTCCGCTTTCTGAAGTTTTCACTGCAATGATACCATACTGTAAAGCTAAAATCAAGGCACAAATGTTGAATTTAAATGACTGTTTTTATAAAAATCCCGTATTACGCAGGCAAAATAAATACGCAAAGAAAAATTTTTGTAAAATAAGGGGTGACTGCTATTGATATTTGAAGCCAAATGATTTATAATTATGTAAAATGATCTGCACTTTCAAAACGCAGTCCGATCAACCGTCAGAAATCAAACCGGACGGCGCAGATAAACTTCGTGTATAAAACCGGAAGCGTAGACAAAAAGAGCATGACAGGAAGTAAGCGGAGGTAAAAATGCCGATAAAAATACCGGAGGGGTTGCCGGCAGCGGGCATACTCGAAAACGAAAATATATTCGTAATGAACGAACTCAGGGCGATAAAACAGGACATACGCCCGTTAAGAATAGCGATACTGAATTTGATGCCGACAAAGATTGTAACGGAGACTCAACTGATAAGGCTTCTTTCCAACACGCCTTTGCAGATTGAGCTGACGCTTTTACAGACGGCGTCTCATGTTTCAAAAAACACACCGGCTGAGCATATGGCGGCGTTTTACAAATGTTTTGACGATGTGTGCAACAGTAATTTTGACGGACTGATAATAACCGGCGCGCCGGTAGAGGAGCTTCCTTTTGAGGGCGTCGATTACTGGCCGGAGCTTTGCCGGGTAATGGAGTGGTCAAAAACTCATGTTTTTTCAACGCTTCATATCTGCTGGGCGGCGCAGGCGGCGCTTTATTACCACTATGGAGTACCGAAATACAAACTCGACAGAAAGCTGTTCGGGGTATACAGTCATACCGTAAATGTGCCGGAGCATCCGCTTGTGCGTGGGTTTGACGAGAATTTTCTTGCGCCTCATTCAAGACACACTGAATGCAGGACTTCAGATATCGAAATGGAGAAAAGACTACAGATACTTGCCGACTCAGAGCAGGCGGGAGCATTCATAATAGCGGCAAAGGACAGGAACATGTTTTTTGTTACCGGTCACGCCGAATATGACAACGACACGCTTTCAAAGGAGTATTTCAGGGACAGGGAAAAGGGGCTCGATATACAGATTCCTTACAATTATTTCCCGGAAAATGACTGTACGAAAAGACCGCCAAACAAGTGGAGAGGTCACGCTCACCTTTTGTTTTCAAACTGGCTTAACTACTCTGTGTATCAGCTTACTCCATACGATATAAGCGAAATAAAATAATTCAACTTAATCATCAAAATATTCTGAAAATCGCCCTGAGGTCGAAAACACCGACATCGGCGGAAACGGCATTAAGTGTGTGCCGGAAAACAATCAAGGGAGTAAAAATGAAAACAGTATCCAGAAAGCCGACTTACTCGGAAATATATATGTACAAAAATCTGCTTTGGCTTGACGTCGGCGTGCTGATTTTTTTGCCGGTGTTCAACAACCTTTTTTTGCAGCTGGTGCGTCTTTATACCGACGGAAATATTGCCTACGGCAGTCTCGGAAAAGTGCTTTCCGTTATTCAGGAAGGAATATCACTGATTTCGGGTTACATGGGGATTGCAATACTTTGTATTTGTCTGCTTTATTTCGGTAAAAATGCAAAAGCGGTTATAAGAATTTCCTTTATCACCCACGCAGTAACTTTCTTTACGGTTCTGCTTACTTATTTTCTCTTTACGGCAACAATTCCGTTCAGCGTTATAGCTTCACTTCTGCTTGATATGCTGGTGGGAATTGCCGTTACTTTTCTGATTTATCAGATTGCATACAGATTTGCTGTAAAAAACGAAACTTTCATGGAAGTAGAAGCATACACTCTTGCGGGAAGTCTGAAAAAACATCCGTATACCAAAGTGTTTGCATTGGCATGTTTATGTTTCGGCGGTGCGCAGCTGCTTATACTCATTTACACTATGATTTCCGATTTTCTTGATCCCAGTCTCGGTCCGCCGATGAACACTGCCGATGCGCTGTACTGGGTTTTCCAGTATCTGACGTCGGTAATTTATGTTTTTATCGGATTTGCCATTGCCGTGATTACAGGATTTTTGTCAAACGGACTGAAACATTCGGGTAAACGGAAATTTTCTTCAGGAGATTACCGTCCGTACTGATTTTCCTATGCGGTTTAATAACAGCAAGCCGTCAGTCTGCGTACGCCATAAAATTCGGTTTTGTAAATAAACTGTGAGTTTTTCTGAACTGCGCTCAGCACTGAATACGCTTTTTTTAATTTAAACGACTGCTTCGGCGGCATTTGTCAGGTCTGTCCAGAGTGTTAAAGGAAACTTCTTATATATTACGGAGGACGGTTAAATGAGAATACTTGTAGCTGAGGATGAAAAGTCACTTAACAACGTTATTGTCCGTAAGCTGAAAGAAGAGGGGCATAACGTTGACGCTGTTTTCGACGGCGGAGAGGCTTACAACTATATAAGCGCGACTCGTTACGATATCGCGCTTTTTGACGTTTCAATGCCGGTTGCGGACGGATTTTCTGTGCTGGAAAAAATCCGTCGTGAAGGCAATACGACTCCTGTGATTTTTCTTACCGCGCGTGATTCTGTCGAAGACAGGGTGAGAGGACTTGATCTCGGCGGTTGCGATTATGTAGTAAAGCCTTTTTCCTTTGCGGAGCTTAACGCGAGAATAAGAGCCGGTGTCAGAAAAAGCGAGGGAAATCAGACGGGAAAATATACAGCTAACGATCTTGTTGTTGATACAGTCAGGCACGAAGTTACCCGCAACGGCAGAATGATAGAGCTCTCAGCAAAGGAATATTCTTTGCTTGAATACATGATAAGAAACAAGGGGATAGTACTTTCAAGGGAGAAGATGGAAAACGCAGTCTGGGGCTATGCTTACGACGGCGGAACGAACGTAGTGGATGTTTATATAAGGTATCTGCGCAAGAAAATCGACGACGGTGAAACGGTAAAGCTTATTCATACGGTCAGAGGCAGCGGATACGTTTTAAAAGAGGTGAAGAGTGGGGATAATGCACTTTAAAACCAGAATAACGCTTTGGTTTTCTGCGGTTCTGCTTTTGGTTTTTGCAGTTCTGTTTTTTATGGTGACGCTGATAAACAATGCGGTTTTACAGCAGAACGTCAAAGGAACGCTGATTAAAACGGTAAACAGCAACCTTCTTGACGTAGAATTCAGTCTTACTCAACAGCAGCCGGAGGAAGGCACCGAATATATAGCGTACGGCAGCGGGTATATCATCATCGACAGGCGGTTTCTGAAAATCGAGTCCGGGGTTTACTCTTCGCTATACAGTCCGAATGGCGCTCTGCTTTACGGAGAAAATCCGGTCGTTGACGTAAGCCCGGTTTTTTCTGACGGAGTTATAAAAGAAGCCGGTAATTCCCATGGCGTAAAATACTATGTTTTTGACAGAATGACTGAGAGCGGTCTATGGCTGCGAGGTGTTATTTCTGAGGAAGAAAGCAGGGGCTTGGTCTGGAATACCACAAAACTTATACTTCTTGTATTTCCTCTTGCGGCGCTTATAGCAGTGGCGGGCGGGTACAGGATCGCTTCGCATTTTACGGCTCCTATAAATGAAATAAGAAGAAAAGCCGACAAAATAAGTAAAGGCGACGATCTTTCGGAAAGGATACCGGTTACACGCAATGATGAGACCGGAAAACTTTCGCAAAGCTTTAATCTTATGTTCGAGAGACTTGAAAAAAATTTCGAGAGAGAAAAAAGATTCAACCGTGATGTTTCTCATGAACTTCGGACTCCGATTTCCGTTATAAGTGCAGAAGCAGAATACGGACTTGACAGAGAACGTTCTGCTGATGAATACCGTGAAATACTTAAAACCATTCTTGAAAAATCCGGCGAGCTTACCGAAATAACTCAGTCGCTTCTAACACTTTCAAGACTTGAAAGTACCGGTGAAAAGCCGGAAATGTCACCGCTGTCACTGAAAGATGCGATGGAAGCTGCGTTAAAGCAGACGCCGCCGGCTGCGAGTAAGAATATTGAAGTTAAGTGGCAGTCAAGCGAGGATGTCAGCGTGATAGGTAATGAACCGCTTCTTATCAGGCTTTTTTCAAATCTCATTTCTAACGCATACAAATACGGGCGGGAAAACGGATGTGTAAGTCTGAGTATAAAAAAAGAAGACGGGAAAGCAGTGGCAGAAGTTGCAGATGACGGTATAGGAGTGCCGGAAGAGGAATGTGAAAAAATATTTGACCGTTTCTACCGTGCCGAGAATGCCGGAAAAACCGGTGGAAGCGGAATAGGACTTGCGATTGTGAAGGAGATAGCAGCTCTGCACGGAGCAGATATAAAATGCATTTCCGGAAAAGGGAAAGGCAGTGTTTTTGTTTTGACAATGGACGCGATCTGAGTTTCTGGGGAAAAATTAAAAAAATTTGATTTTTCTAATCTTGTTTTAATGTTGAGGAGATAGAATGATGTCACAATCAACAGAAAAGGAGAAGAAAAAATGAAAAAAATAAAAGTCAATAAATTGTTTATAGCGGCGATAGTCGTAGTTGCTTTGATAGTTGTCGGAACGGTAGCGGTGAGTGCGGCTACGGCTTTTGTGGAAAGTCAGTCGATAGGTGTCGGTAATGCAGTGGAGCTTGCGCTTAATAATGCGGGTGTAAACGAAACGGACGCCGAGATCACCAAAGCAAAGCTCAGTCTGAAAGACGGAAGATTTGTGTATCTGGTGAATTTCAGCACAGGAAATGAAACTTACAAATATGAGCTGGATTCAAAGAGCGGTGAAGTTATTTCCGTAACTGTACTGCCGTCAGGTTCGGACGGTTCGAACGTCGGAAGCGGTATAACTCTCGATGATGCAAAAAAGATAGCTGCAAAGACAGCCGGCATCAGTGAAGAGAACTGTGTTTTGACAAGCGTAAAGCTTGAAAATGACGACGGTAAGAAGGTTTACGATGTTGATTTTTACACAGTAAACGGTAATTTCAGAAATTATTACGAGTTTGAGATATCAGCAACTGACGGAACCGTAGCAGAATATAAAACAGAGGAAAATCTGATAGCGATTCCTGATGCTGCCATCGGAGTCAGTCCGGTAATAACCTCGGATGACGCAAAAATAGCCGCACTTGAAAGTGTAGGGGTTACATCTGACAATGTTACCGCACTGAAAACTGAACTTGACTACGAAAGAGGAGCAGCAATTTTCAAAGTTGAGTTTGATGTAACCGGTGATGGCTTTGTGACTGAGTATGAGATTGAAGTTCTTGCGTTTGACGGTTCGATAATCAAAAGGGAGACCGAGTACAAAAATACCGGAGCAGTGAATTACCCCGGAAATAACGACCAGGGAGCATCGGAAGGCGGAACCAATACTGGTGAGGCAATAACCATTGCGCAGGCAAAGGAGATAGCTTTTGCGGATGCAGGATTGGATGAAACTCAGGTCAGACTTAAAAAAGCACAGTACGAGAGGGACGACGGAAGATATGTTTTTGAAATAGAATTCACCTTCAACGGGGCGGAATACGAATATAAAATTGACAGCAGGACAGGAAAAATAATAGACAAAGAAGTAGATTATGATTAAAAGTATCCAAAAAATCCGGTTAAGACAACCGGATTTTTTGGATTTCATATTTATTAAGACTTTCAGTGTGTAATTTATAAATTTTTATGAAACAAAAACTCAAAAGTAATTTTTTGCTTTACCAGTTCAGATGTACGGAATTTTTTATATATTTTTCGTACACTGCGCTGACAGCACTCATCTGGTCTTCGGTGAACGCAGGTAACTTCGAAGCTTCAACGTTATTAAGTACCTGTTTAGCATTACTTGCGCCCGGAATAACACAGCTTACTTCATTAAACATAAGAGACTTTTATCTATGAAATTCTCCATGTTTTCGGCAGTGTAACCTTCAGCCGTTGTGGACTGAGACCTCTCCCGCATTTTGTGACAATGAAGAAATTGTCTTTGTGTGTTTTTAAAAACTTACCGATAGTTATTTCACTGTTTCCGTCATTGTAGATGTCAGCTGTGTCGATCAGATTTATACCGCAATCGGAAGTTGTTTCAAGAATCCTCAGTGCCTCTTTTTCGTTGAACGGGTCTCCCCGTTTTGTTCCGAGCTACCATGTTCCGAGTCCGATTTCGCTTACCATTCTGTTTGTTTTACCGAATTTTCTTTTGTTCATGGAAATTCTCCTTTGTCATTCTTAAGATTTTGGAAGATAATTTATTTAAGATATACTATCTCGGTGGATAGTAATTAAGTGTTTGTTTTTACGTTATATGCTGATTTCCGGTTTCCGGCGCATAAGCTTCATGTTGTGAAACATCAAAAGCTTGTATCAGAAATTACAGTATTCAGAAATGGATTTCCCTTTGAGTCAATTGTCTTATCTCAAAAATCAATCAAACACAAATTAAAATTCAATGACTGTGGGTATTGTGCGCAAAAATCAGATTTAAAGCCACCTGTTATCACAAAGCAAAAGAGCCTCGGGCAACAATGCACCCCGAGGCTCTCGAATGGCGGAGAAAGAGGGATTTGAACCCTCGCGCCGGTTTCCCGACCTACACCCTTAGCAGGGGCGCCTCTTCACCAACTTGAGTACTTCTCCACAAGCAGTGGTGATATTATAGCACACAAAAGCATTAAAATCAATGGTTTTTGCAAAATTCAATATATAAATTTTTTATGAACAGTGACAAACAGCGGACTTGACAAAGGGATAGGTATGATATATAATCATAGTAACGTATTCAAAAAGGAGAGAGTCTATGGAAACCGTACGCATGTCGCCGCTTGCGGACAGAATGAGACCGGAAAAACCGGAAGATATGGTCGGGCAGAAGCATCTGTTCGGAGAAAACGGAGCGATACGGAAGATGCTCAGCCGTGGTTATATAGGAAATATGATATTTTACGGTCCACCCGGTACCGGAAAAACAAGTGCTGCAAATATAATTGCCGGCGAGACCGACAGAATGATCAGAAGGCTGAACGCAACTACTGCAAGTCTGTCCGACGTCAAGGATGTAATTGCAGAGACGGATTCGGTTTTCGGAAGAGACGGAATACTGCTTTACCTCGACGAAATTCAGTATTTCAACAAAAAGCAGCAGCAAAGCCTGCTTGAGTTTCTGGAAGACGGCAGGATAACGCTCATTGCATCCACTACCGAAAATCCGTACATGTATGTTTATAATGCAATAATATCCCGTTCAATGGTGTTTGAATTCAAAGCGCTTCAGGCATCGGATATAATTCCGCTCCTGAAAAAAGGTCTTTGTGAACTTAACCGTGAAAATTCTCTTGAAAAATCGGCGGATGACAAAACTCTTGAATACATAGCTCAAAGCAGTGCCGGAGACGCCAGAAGAGCACTTAACATACTTGAAAATGCATATTACATCTGCGGAAATGAGTTAAATCGGGAAGAAATCAGCGCCGTAATGCCGAAAGTTGTGGGAAATTTCGATGCGTCAGGGACAGTTCACTATGATCTTCTCTCTGCGTTACAGAAATCCGTGCGCGGTTCTGATCCGGATGCCGCAGTGTTTTACCTTGCAAAAATTCTTGAAGGCGGGGATCTTATCGGGGCATGCAGGCGTCTTCAGGTAATAGCGGCTGAAGACATCGGACTTGCATATCCGCTTGTAATACCGATAGTAAGGGCTTGTGTCGAAAGTGCAAGAGAGCTTGGAATGCCCGAGGCAAGACTGCCACTTGCTGACGCAGCAATACTGATGGCAACTTTACCGAAATCAAATACAGGACACAATGCCATAAACGATGCCATGGAAGCGGTAACAAAAGGCATGGGACAGAATCTTCCGGCGCACCTGAGACCGGTGAATAATTTTTCCGGCTACAAATATCCTCATGACTTTCCGCTCAGTTACGTTGAGCAGCAGTATCTGCCGGATGACCTGAAAGACACGGTGTTTTATAAGTACGGGAATAATAAAACCGAGCAGTCAGCAAAGCAGTATTGGCAGAATATTAAAGAGCAGTGTAAAAAACAGCGTTAAGAAGTTTCCCGTACTCCTTGATGTATTTGTCCCTGATTTTCCGGTGGTCAGGTAAAACCGAGTCAAGGAGCAGATAAAATTCCTTGCCGTGGTTAAGATGAACTGTGTGACATAGCTCATGTGCAACCACATATTTTACAAAAGATATGTCGCATGCCGCAAGAGCCAGAGAAAAATTCAGGTTGTGGTTATAGCTGCACGATCCCCACCTGGAGGTTGAAGCTTTTATGCGGATTTGGTTTACCTCAAATCCGTATTTATCCGCAAAATCTGCGATAATTCCCGGTATGATTTTTCTGGTTTCCGTCCTTAAAAATTCACGGTAAATGGCGGATAACAAAGCTTTATCACGTAAATCAGGCACGCTGAATGTGTTTCCGTCAAAGGTAATTTTGTTTCTGCTGTTTTCAGTAACGACTGCCGGGAAATATTTTCCTCCAAGCGGCAACGAGATGTTTTCCGCAGAACCGTCAAAAAGAGAAACAGCCTGACGGATCCTTTTTTCAAGTAACTTTCGGTAATTTGCTGCGACAAAATCCCTGATTTCTTTTTTTGAACAGGATAAAGGACAGTATACAGCGAATTTCCCGTTTTTTTTCAGTGTAAGACGAATACTTTTTCTTTTCGATTTATAAACGCAGTATTCCGGAATTTCTGACATAATTTTTACCTATATAAATAATATGTGAGGGTTTAATGCCCTTAAGGAGAAAAAATGAAAAACAAAACTAATGCAATGAGAATACTCGATAGGTCGGGGGTTAATTATACTGCTTATGAATACCAGCCGGATGAAAACGACCTGAGCGGAGTTCATGTTGCGCATCAGATAGGACTGCCGGAGGATATAGTGTACAAGACGCTGGTGGCAAAGGGGGATAAAACCGGAATTCTGGTATTTGTTATTCCGTGCGCCGCCGAGCTTGACCTGAAAAAATGTGCATCGGTCAGCGGAAATAAAAAAGTGGAGCTTGTTGCAGTCAAGGAACTTCGGGATCTCACCGGATACATCCGGGGAGGATGCTCGCCCGTCGGTATGAAAAAGGCTTACCCGACGTACATAGATGAAACGGCAACGCTTTTTGAAAAAATAACGGTAAGCGCAGGTGTCCGGGGATGTCAGATCCTGCTGAGTCCTGACGAACTTGTCAAGGTTATAAATGCGGAATTTTCCGACATCATTTGAATTATATCATTAATCAAGTATGTTGTCAATCGGTGAATTTTTTCCGAAAACCACTGTTGTTTTATTGGTTTTAACCTTTAATCAAGGTAACTTGATGTCTTTTTTTGTCAAAAAGGGACAAAAGTAAAGAAAGGGGAAAAAAGGGGGTTGACAAAATGAATAAGGAGTGGTATAATAGACAAGCGCTCCAAAAGAGAGTGGGGCGCGTTGATCCTTGAAAATTGAACAACGAAGAGGAAGTACAAAGAAAGTACGAAAGGAAGCGAAGAGATGCAGATA
>CALXUV010000031.1 GCA_944391815.1 uncultured Clostridia bacterium
GATACGTCATTGATTATATTATTCTTTTTATCGTATGAAAAGTAAATGTTTTTTACTGAAATATCCAGTGAAACATCCTCGTCAATTATTTCGCCCTTGTCACATTCTATATTTTCTTCATATGTTAATAATTTTTTAAGATTATTAATATAAAGGCTGTGAGCATAAGAACCGCTTATTCCATTCAAAAGATTAGTTAGTGTTATCGGAATAGTTAATGCGGCAGATGCTAAAACAGTCGATTCGGCAATAGTTATTTCCCCATTCTTTAATAAAATCACAATTATTATCCAAGGCACTATCTGTCTGAATATTATTGCCGGAATCTGCCTGCCTTGATTTAAAAATATAAGCTTTTTCGCAAACTTGAAAATAATCGCTTTTACACTTTGCGTTGCCTTTTTATAATGAAAAAGCAACAACTGTATAAACTTAGGATAGATTTTCAAATCGGCGGAAAACTCAGGTTGATATGTAATTCTTACAATATAGCCACGTTTTCTTCCATCCGGAGTTGTTTCCAATGTTTGCTTGTACTCTAATTTTTGACCTAAAACACCAAACCCAACATCAAATAATGTAGCAATAACACCCCATAAAGCAAAATCATTGTTAATGCTACCGGTAACACCGGTAACCACGAAAAAGCTGATAAATGAAGTCAGTATATTTGTCACACAATCCAAAACATATATTGCACGCATATCGACTTCATTTAAGGCTAAAGTGTAAGAATCAAAAAACTTGGTATTTTGAAAATTTATTTGATCGATTTTATTGATTTTATTGAATACTTCTTCCCTCATTCTGTATCCGAAATCTATCTGTCTTTGCGGCACCCAAAATATACTTAAAACCGCAAAAATCAAATTGGTTATAATAAAAAAAGAGAAAATAAATATTACAAACAATATTATAGAATTCAATTTCATATCCGATTGAACTCGCTCTAATATCCATCGAGTTAAATTAACATTGATATAGGAACTCATCACAAGAACTGGAATACTTATTAATTTATCCAAAATCAATCCCGGTGAATATTTTATCACTCGTTTCAATATCCATCCAAAATTTTTTACTACACTAAATATAGATTGAGACTCTGTTTTTTCTTTCAAAGTAAATTCCCCCATGATTCAAAAACTTGTTTTGGAAATGTGGCATTTATTTCGGGCTAATCTAAATTTATTTAGTTTTCAGAAAATACTAATTAAACACGTCATCTTATAAAATATACACTATTTTTTGTATTTTGTCAAGTGTTTTTCGAGATGAAATGACAAGAAACGAGTTTTTATTTCATAATCTTCCTGTTATTTAATAATAATTAAAACGGTACAGTACAACAGGCATACAATATTGTTAAAGTCGTTTCGGTCGGGAATACAAAAACAAAAGGTCAAAAATGCCCGGAAATAATATAGGCTGAATTTTTGACCTATAAGGATAATTTAAGTGTTCACAACTGATTTCACCGTCTGCCGTATGATAAACAAAAAATCAGCAGTGACGACATCCGAATTTTGATGCCGATACTGCCGATGGTGCAGTGAGTGATGATAAATCCGAACCAAATGCCTCCTCAATTTCGGCAAAGGTGATTGTTTTTGTGCCTTCCTTATAGTTGAATGTAATGACCAAGTAGTCGTCGAACAGATAGATCGCATTGACGAAGCTATCGATCAGACGGCGGCGGTGGTCAAGCTGTTTCATATTGAGCTTGCGGTACTTGGTGAGATAGAAAATGATATCCTCCTTTGTAACCGTGGGCTTTGAGATTTCTTCTTTGAGAATCTGTACCGAGATCTCGCTCTTTTCGGCTTCAAGTTGCTCAAGACGTTGCTTTGTGGATTGGGTGATGATTCCCGCTTGAATGGCGTTGACAAGATTGTCGATGCCTTTTTCTATTTCGGCAAGCTGCTTGCGGAGAATCGGCAATGTGCTACTCTCGGCATTGAGTTTTGCAATCAACGAGTCGGCGAGTCGGTCAAGAAGCACATCGTCAAAGATGAATTTCTGAATGAGAAGGATAACTACTTCCTCAATCCACTTTTTCTTAATCGTTTTCTTCTTGCACATTCCGCCTTTACGTGTGCCTCGGCATTTGTAATATCGGTGGACTTCCATTGTGTGACTTGTTCCGCTCTCTCCCGTAATCAGACACTTGCAATATCCGCAGAACAGTTTGGTGGTCAGCAGATATTCGTCCTCGGCTTTGTGCTTAGCGGGAGCTTTCTTGTTCGCGGCGGCTCGTTCTTGCACTTGCTCAAACAACTTGGTAGGAACGATAGCTGGGATTCCGTTGGGAACGACCACATCACGATATTGATATTCACCGATATATCGACGGTTATGCAACATTCGTGTTACGGTGTTGAGGCTGATCTTTGTTCCTCTGACGGTGCGAATGCCCTTGATATTGAGTTCATCTGTAATCTCTTGCATCGTTGCGCCCTTTGCATATTTCTTGAACGCTTCAAGGACAGCAGGAGCGGCAACGGGATCGATTTGGAAGAATTGATTTTCATCAATGGTGTATCCGATGGGAAGTGTACCGCCGTTGTACTTGCATTTTAGTGCGTTTTCTGTCAGACCTCGCACAACCTTTTCGGAGAGCTCCGCCGAGTAGTATTCCGCTATGCCTTCAAGCACCGATTCAAGCAGAATGCCCTCGGAGCCTTCGGAAATGGATTCGGTTGCTGATATGACCTTAACGCCATTCTTACGAAGCACATACTTGTAGTGCGCCGAGTCAACACGGTTGCGCGAAAATCTATCGAGCTTCCATACAATGACAACATCAAACTTTTTCGCCGCACTATCCTTTATCATTTTTAAAAAGTTCGGGCGGTGGTCTGTCTTTGCAGACAAAGCGCGGTCTATAGCAACGAAGACGAGTTCATCATATCCTTGCGATATGATGTTCCCCCAACCGCCATCATAGTTGCGAAGCAAATAGCCCGTGAAGTCATATACACGCGCCAATTCCTCATCGGAAAACACATAGTTACCGACAAAAGTTTCATTCATTGCTTCGCTTATCTTTGGTAACAACTCTTTCACGAGATCCTCCTAATAATGATTTGTTA
>CALXUV010000032.1 GCA_944391815.1 uncultured Clostridia bacterium
TCATCAAACACCGAAGAAATACATTATGGAAAAGAGACTTCTTTTAGCACAAAAAATGATCCGAGATGGCGAAAAGCCCACAACGGTTTGTGAACGTTGCGGATTTGGTGATTATACCACGTTCTATCGTAATTATATAACTTTTTTTGGGTATTCACCATCCAAGAAAAAGAAATATTGAAAAATCTTACACCGAGGTGACGTTACCATCAGGTTCTAGTGGGGGCAACTTCGTGAAGGTTCAAGTCCTTTTACCCGCACCAAGGAAAACGCCATTGAGATTAGAGTTTGTAAAACTCGGATTCAATGGTGGTTTTATTTTATTTATATATTGCACATTTTCATCTTGACATATCATTGTTTTAATATTATAATAAAAATGTATCCGTTAGAATATATAGACGGATGATTAGGAGGGTATATTATGGATGGTAAAACAACAATAAAATATCTGCAAAATTATATTAGAGAAAAAGATCATCATCCTGAGTTGTTGAAAGATTACTTTTTGAAATTGGCAGAAGAAGTGGGCGAACTTTCCCGTGCTATGAGGAAGGGATTAAAGGCTTCGGATATCAATCAAATTAAAGGAACTATTGATGAAGAATTGTGGGATGTAATATATTACTCATTGGCAATTGCAAATTTATATGGCATCGATTTGGAGCAGGCGATTAAGGCTAAAGAATCAATAAATCAAAGCAGGTATTCATCAACGATTGTCTTCGAAGAAAACAGATGAATTATAAATTATTAACCGAATTGAGTACATGAATTACTGAAATGAATAGTTATCTTTTGTTGACGTTTCAAGTCCGACTCATCTTTTTTAGTCCCTCTTTCCAGCGTTGTTTTTATGCTTGATTTGCCCGTCCAAACCGTTCGGCTTTTTTTTAGTCCCCGGAAACAGCCAGCGTGTTCGTAACAGATGTTGCGGGCACTTTTTGTTTTTCAAATCCGTTATGAGCGCCCGCACCAGGCACAGCCTTGGGTCTTACCAGGCTCTCGGCTGTTTTTTTACGCCCTTTTTCGTACATTTCCTTTTGCCTTTATTTGTAAACGTTTGATCATTATTCAAAAAGATGTTTTATCTGAAATTAGTTTTCAATTTATTTTTTATAAGTAAATAAGAGATCCGGTGCTTGCTTTTGAATAGAGTAAGTTTCGGATTTATTTTTACGACAGTTTCAGAAGGTTTAAAACTAAAATTATTACGCAGTTAGGTGTAGCGTATATTCCATTGTCAGCTCGTTTACTCTAAAATATATTCCTTAATATTTACCGGTAAATATTTTGCAATAAAATACTAATTTGTAATTTAACTATTCAATTTTACACTTAACAATAGTTAAATTTTTACGGAGTTAAAAAATGCAAAAAGTTTCAAAATTATCAATTACGCAAGGTTCGCTTTGGAAAAATATTTTGATTTTCAGTGTTCCACTGATTTTTTCAAATTTACTTCAAGTACTCTTCAATATGTCCGATATAGCTGTTGTCGGACGTTTTTCAGGTCCGGACGCACTCGGCTCAGTCGGTTCGTGTACCATTTTGATTACACTTTACACTGGTCTTATGATTGGTATGGGAAGCGGTATAAACGCTATATCTGCGACATATATCGGTTCCGGAGATAATGAAAAATTAACCAAGACTGTAAATAATGCCTTTATTATTTCTGTTTTCTATGGATTGCTGGTTATGCTTATCGGGATAATCAGCGCTGACAGTGTTCTTTCAGCTCTTGACACAAAATCTGAGCTTATGGAAGGGGCAAAGCTTTATCTGAAAGTATATCTCCTCGGTATGCCGGCACTTGCAGTTTATAACTACGGTTTGGGTATTCTCAGCGCAGCCGGAGACTCCAAAACTCCTCTCTACTATCTCAGCGCAGCAGGTCTTATAAATATAGGCCTTAATTTACTGTTTGTAATTGCTTTTAACCTGAGTGTATTGGGTGTTGCTCTTGCGAGCGTTATTTCACAGTATATGTCAGCTGTTTTGGTTTTCTTTAAAATCAAATTCAGCCAAGATAATTATACGCTTGTTTTTAAAGATTTCCGACTTAATCCACACGTCACAAAAAAAATACTGATGCTTGGAATACCTGCCGGAATGCAGAACGCTATTTTTGCGTTTGCAAACCTTTTTATACAGAAAGCTGTAAATTCGTTTGATACGGTTATGGTTCAAGGAAATTCTGCTGCAGCTAACGCCGATGCACTTGTTTATGATGTAATGGCGGCATTTTATGTGGCTTGCTCTACATTTATTGCGCAAAATTACGGTGCAGGAAAAAAAGAGCGAATACTCAAAAGTTTCAGAATATGTATAATTTACTCCTTTGGAATTGCTGCTTTGATAGGCCTTGGTTTATTTTTCTTCGGAATACAGTTTTTGTCGCTCTTCACTACCGACCCGGCGGTTGCGGAAGCTGGTCTTATCCGTCTGAAATTGATGGCGTTTTGTTACTGTTTTTCCTCATTTATGGATTGTGCAATAGCTGCATCACGGGGACTTTGTAAAACCGTTATTCCTACAATAACAGTTATTTTCGGCTCTTGTTTACTAAGAATACTGTGGGTTTACACTATTTTTGCGTATTTCGGAACAATTCAGTCATTATATCTCCTGTATATTTTTTCGTGGACTATGACTGCTGTTCTTGAACTGATTTACTTTTTTGTTGTTTACAAAAAACAGATCAAAGCACTTAACTCTACACAAATTGTGCCGACAAAAAGTTAATATTAAGGGGCTGAGTCAAAAGCTTAAAATTAAGCGAATGGCTCAGCCTTTTGCTGTGCAATTTTGCACGTTTCGGCAAAACAAAAGAAAAAAGCCACGAAATGAGGCAAAAATGAGTATGACGAAAAGAG
>CALXUV010000033.1 GCA_944391815.1 uncultured Clostridia bacterium
ATCGTACTGCACATTCTTATTGCAATAGACTTAGTGTTGGTAATATGGAGTTTGATATGATTATAAAGCGAATTGATTGCGATACATCTAAAGCACATATCGCAAGAGTTATACTTGAAGCACTCCCTTTTGGGTTGTCAGAAAATTTTGTTAAGCATGAAATCTAAACTTCAAAGATAAAAATTGATCATTCAGGTTTTAAATAAGCGATGACAAAGACTTACCGATTTGATATAAAATGCCAAAGATAAAAATCTTGCGTTTGTGTTAAATATAAGCCATCAGAAAAAAAGTCAGTCGTTCGTGTTATTATGTAATTCAATGGTATAATCTGAGCGCGCCCGCCATTTTATAAAAATCAAAGGGTAGGATACAAACAAGCAAAGAGACTAAGTCAGATTAAAGCCGCACAGGAAGATCAGCGGTGAATGACAAACGCCGAAGACAAAAATATAACCGATTATAGTATCTTAGAGCCAAACGGAAAGAGCATAAGCTTTGCAACTTTAAAAAGCTGAAGACCTATCGGAATGCCGATTACAGTAATACACAAAAGTACGCCTGCCAAAGCGTCAAGCGCCGCAGTGTACCAACCGACAAAAATTGCCCACAAAGTGTTTGCGATCGGGTGAGATGTAAAATTGCAGTCGACTTTTTTGCCGAACGGCATCATCATCAGCCTTGCAAGCTTGAAGCTTTGAAGTCCGAACGGAATGAGAACAATGGTGCAGCAAAGTATAACGCCGGCAATGAAATAAGCAATGGAAGTCCAAAGACCTATGAATATAAACCAAATTATGTTACCGATTAATCTCATACAAAACCTCCCAAACTGTTTTTTACGAGAAAATTGTATCATAATTTCCGCCTTATGTCAAGAATAATTTAACATCAAAAGGAACACAGGAGAAAACTATGGAAGCCGTACTTAACATAGCGATAATCGTATTTATTTTTATGGAACTGTCAAATGTTATAATCATGTATTTCAAGCCGGATTTCAAATACGGCAACAGTATGACGGTATTCAGAAACTGATGTTTACAGCCGCACTGGTTATATATTTTTTCACCCGCTGAAACATTTTTATAATTTTGCCGTTAAGTTTCAATTGAAATAAATATCCGAAAAATCCGGTCGGTATATTAAAACCGTTCAAAGCAATTTTGATTTTCCGGGCGTGATGCCGTAATAAGCTTTGAACTGTCTCGAAAAGTAACTGAGGTTTTCAAATCCGCAGTTAAGGGCTGCGTCTGTTACCGAATATCCGCTGCGCAGCAAAGAAAGAGCAACTCTGAGCTGCACCGAAATCAGATATTTATTCGGCGTGGTGTTACAGTATTTTCTGAAAAGCCTGATAAAATGGTATTTGCTGAGAGCCGCAACCCGGCAGAGAGTATTTATGTCGGTGTTTTCGCGTTACTTATCACACAGTCTGCCTTTAACACAAAAGGCAGGCTTTTTTTGCCGAAAATTATTTCTTCAAGCAGATAATCGGCTTTTGCGGGTTGCCTTGAAATCAGGTTTTCGGGTTTTACTGAAAAAACTGTGTAATCACCGACAATTGACTCGGTAAATCCGTGAAGGTAGGAACAAGGGATGAGAATGATGTCCCCATATCCGTAGCTGTAATTTTTCCCTTCTGCAAACAAAGTACCTTCTCCGTTGCAAAGAACTATTTCAAATCTTTCGTGCCAATGAGCCGGAACAAACAAGGGAGAGCCGTCACGGCTTTTTGAGCTGAATAAGGCACAGTCAAGCCCGCGGTAGTCCGCGGTATCGTTTTCTTTCTGAAAAAAATCCATAATTAAAGCCAGGTTCTCATAAAGAAGTTTGCTTTTATCGTGAATTTGATATGCTGTAAGCAAATAATAAGCCCCAACAGGTTTTTCAAAGTCTGTTGGGGGAATTTTATTTTGTTCTGTTCGATAAATTGGAATTTGTTAAATGAGTTTTTTCATTGTTGCTAAGATTTCATCTTCGGCATCTTTGCCATAGGCATAGAGTGTAAACTTAATTCTCGTTCCGTCATTTAACGTCAAAGTGTGAAAAAGAGTGTCTTTTGCAATAATTCCATCACCTTTGTGCAACTCACTCTTAATTGAGTGGATTTCATTTGTGTTAATAATAGTTCTACTAAAAGAGGTTTTCTCGTTTATATTTGCACCCCTTGGCAATACAATTTTTTTGTCATCTATCGTTAAGTACCGAGTTTTTTCCGCAAAAAAGCAGGAGAGAAAAAGAATGCTCATCAAACCACCAAGCATTGTTAGTCCAATTTGTAATCCAACATTTGATGAATGTACAAGAATGCAAATAATCCCCGCAATCAAAACTGCAGCACTAATAATGGTAAGGATTGCTAACCATTTTATTGCACGAGATGTGTATTTTTTCATTACATATACCCCCATTCGACAAATTCTTATTTATCGTTCTGTTTTATCGCGCAAGTTTCGCCTTTGTATTACAAATGCTTCGGGCAAAGCCCATACCCCTATGGTTGCATGCATCCTAAGGCTCCCTCCGGGAGGGAGCTGGCGCCGTAGGCGACTGAGGGAGAATGCGTTACACGAAGGTTTTCACAAATCGAAAGTTGCGCAGGCTCCTTCCACCGCTAACGCGGTCCCCCTCCCTCTCGGAGGGAGGCTTTTCGTTAGTTTCATTATAACACAGATCGGCAGAGAAAACAATATCTCTGCCGAATTTTATGGGTTTGTCCGTAGGGGAGGATATCTAAACATCCTTATGAGAACTACCCTAAATCCTGTCGCTTTTTTAATTTTTGGGAATTAACCGGTCGTATATTGCTGTCGGCGGAAAAGAACTCTTGCCTATTATAACATAAAAAAGCAATTTTGTGTTAAAAAATCGAAAAAAAGTGATAGAAAAATGTCAGAATTCAGTTTATAATGAAATTGAAGTTCCGGAAATTTCCAAACAAAATCACTTGCATGCGGTCAAAGCATCTGAAAGGAGAAAATATGAGAGAACCGGATTTTGAAAGAAACCTTGCGAAAGTCCTGAAAAAAGAAAAACCGGAAAACCCAACGCTTTTTGAATTTCTGCTCTCGGAAAAAGCGGAAGAAGTGCTATCGGGATACCGGCTGAAAAGCGACAGCGAGGAAGAAAGGATAAAAAGAAGAATTTATGCCTGTCTTAACGCCGGATACGATTTTGTTCCGGTTTTGCCGTCAGGACTTTTATTTGAGCAGAGTAGTCATCAAAGCGGAAAAGAGACCTATTCTCTTAACGAGGGAGGGCTTATAACAGACCGGGAAAGCTATGAAAAGTACAAATGGCCGGATATGGAAGCAGTAAGTTACAGATATCTTGAGGTTGCAAAAAAATACCTGCCGGACGGAATGAAGGTGCTTAGCTACTTTCCGAACGGAATACTTGAAAATGTAATCGGAATATGCGGTTATGAAAATTTATGTTTTATGCTTGCCGACGACAGGGAGCTGGCAACTGAAATATTCAGACAGGTCGGAAGCAGACTGGAAAAATACCTGAAAAACACGCTTGATTTCGACTGCGTTGGTATGACTTTCTGCAACGATGACCGGGGCTTTAAACAAAGCACGATGATATCTCATAATGATTTAAGGGAATTTGTTTATCCGTATTACCGTGAGACGGCAAGGGCAACGCATGAAAAAGGAAAATATATAGGAATGCATTCCTGCGGGAATTTCGACGGTATTTTCGAAGAACTTTACGGGGTAATCGGGTTTGACGGAAAACATTCGTACGAAGATGTGATAATGCCGGTCGAGGAGGCTTATGAAAAATACAAGGGCAAAATTGCGGTGCTCGGTGGAATAGACGTCGATTTTATCTGCCGTCACAGTGAAAAAGAGATAGCGGACAGATGCCGTCATATGCTTGAAATAAGCGAAAATTACGGCGGTTACGCGCTCGGAACCGGTAACTCAGTTACAAGATATATGCCGCTTGAAAAATATTTTGCGCTGCTGAAAGTGGTTAATCCTGATTTGAAGATTAACTGAAAAGCGTATGTGAAAGTATAGTTAAAACGCCGAAAAAGCACAATAGTGCTAAAAAAAGCACTTTTTGCTATTGAAATTCGGAAGATAATGTGTATAATGATGGTAGAAAAGAAAATTAAATTTTTCAGGAGGAACTGTTATGAGCATAACAGAAGAAATTTCCGAAAAGTTACAGAAGGGTAAAGCCAAAGACGTTTCCGCTCTTGTTGAGCAGGCAATGCAGGAAGGCATACCGGCAAGCGTAATTCTGAATGAAGGTCTTATTTCCGGAATGAACGCAGTCGGAGAAAAGTTCAAAAGAAACGAAGTTTTTGTTCCGGAGGTACTTGTAGCGGCAAGAGCAATGAATGCCGGACTGAAAATACTCCGTCCCGCTATGCAGAGCGAAGGTATAAAGCCTCTCGGAAAAGCCGTTATCTGCACAGTTAAGGGAGACATGCACGATATAGGAAAGAACCTCGTGAAAATGATGATAGAAGGACAGGGAATAGAGTGCATAGACCTCGGAGTCGACGTTGATCCTCAGAGAATAGTCGATGCGGTTATAGAAAATGACGCAAAGGTTGTTTGTCTGTCTGCGCTTCTTACCACAACGATGATGGGTCAGAAGGATGTTATCGAAGCCCTTAAAGCAGCCGGAATCCGTGATAAGGTAAAAGTAATGGTCGGAGGAGCTCCGGTAACTCAGCAGTTTGCCGATGAGATAGGTGCGGACTGCTATACGCTCGACGCAGCATCTGCGGCAGAAGCTGCAAAGGCGTTTTTTACTGAATGATTGAACTTGAAAACCTGCTGAGTTCGGGTGAGCTTTATGACATTTTCAGAGATTTTGCTCAGATGACCGGACTTGGTGTTTCCCTGAGGGATACCGAAGGAAACAATTTGCTGTCGTATTACCGGGATGAAAAGTCCTGCGCCTGTCAGATATTCTCAAATGAGGAAATTTGCAGGAAAAGCATAAGTTTCAGCGGGAAAAAGTCTGCTGAACTCGGTGAGCCGTACATATACGTCTGCGGATGCGGTCTTGTAATGAGCGCATCCGCAGTTATGCCGGAGGGGAAGATCATCGGCAGCGTCCTCTGCGGACCGGCAATGCTCTGGGAAGCCGACGATTATGCCTACGATGAAATAAGGGAAAAAACCGCTGAGGTAAAGCCGCTTACCGAGGAAGAAAGAGCGGTTATAGTATCCGGTACGCCGAAATATTCCTGTGAGGAAATGACGGGGACTTCACGGATACTTTTCAAACTTGTCAACTATATGTGCCGGGCAAACGGTGACATAATACGTCAGCGAAGAGAAATAACACAGCAGCAGGCAAAAATATCAGACCTGCTTGCCGTGAATAAAAACGGACATTTTCAGGGTTGGAATGAAAGAAAAGGTTTCTATTCTCCGGAAAACGAAAAGAAACTTCTGACGTCGGTAAGACTCGGAGACATTGCAGGCGCAAGAAGACTTCTTAACGCCGTGCTTGCCGAAATATTCCTGCACTCAGGCGGGAATACGGTAACCATGAAAGCAAAGGTTTTTGAGCTTACCGGATTTCTTCTGAGAGCCTGCTCAGAGGCCGGCATAAGCGGAGAAAATCTGCTCAGGTCGGCGGCGGATATAGGTAAGATTTTCGGAGAGAATACCGGTTTTGAGGACCTTTGTTACTATACAAGCACTTTGCTTGAAAAGGTAATGGAGGAGCTTTGCAAAAGCCACGTCAATGTAGCCGGAGCAAAATATCTTTCTGCGGCATGCGAATACGTAAATTCACATTACCGTGAAAATATATCAATCGGCGATGTGGCAAAAAAGATCGGAATAAGCTCGTCCTATCTTTCCCATCTGTATAAAGACGGACTGAACGTAACCTTTACCGAATATTTGTCCGGAACAAGGATAGATGCGGCAAAAGAACTGCTAAGGGAAACGGATATGACCGTTTCACAGGTTGCGCAGTCGGTGGGGTTTGACGACACAAATTATTTTACAAGAACATTTAAACGTATTGTCGGAATAAGTCCGAAACAGTACTGATTATACAAAGAACAAATCGTTGCAGTATAAGCAATAAGCAGCGGTATGATGCGCTTGGGAATGTTCTGTAATGGTGATACCGAACAACTTGTCAGAGTGTTCAAGTCTTCTGGACAGTTCCGTGACATCAAGCCTACTTCGTATTACATGCAGCTCGCCGAAAGGACGATGACAACCTTAAACGGCAAATTCAATCCACTGCCGCCGAAAACCCCGGTCGATATGGGGAAAGGCAAATTCGGCATGAACGCGAAAATTTGATAAATAAAAAACGAGGGGATTAACCCTCGTTTCTGATGTGCGATGTGAGCCATGCGAGTAATTCATCATAGCCTATTTCGCTTGCGGCAAGCCGCAGAAAAGTGTCCGCAAGCTCGCGTTGCGTGTAGTGAAGTTGAATTCCGTTGAGTTCAAGCACGACAAGCATGGCATGCGCACCGATGCGTTTATTTCCATCAACAAACGGATGATTTTGCGTGAG
>CALXUV010000034.1 GCA_944391815.1 uncultured Clostridia bacterium
TTTCATCTATTTCGGCTTTAAGGCTTGGATTGGCAGCAATCTTTTCTCTTTTTGCTTCGAGCTGTTCTTGTAATATTGCAATCTTGTCGTTCAGTTGTCGGATCACATCAATGTACTTACTTTTATCCCCCTCCGTGCTGTTCAGGTGCTGCACATTGTCATCGACCTGCTGCCTCAGATACCTTATTTGATTTTCTATTGTGTCGGATTCCAAAACATCGTCCTCTCCCGTCATGACGCACGAGAGATTAGAGATAATCATTTCCAAGACATCCTCTTTGTTTTCAAGCAGTCGCGTTAATCCTCGGCAAATTGCAACGTGCAATTTGGTTTCGTCCAAAGCCGGGGCTGTGTGCAGAATTTCTTTCCGTGCTCTACCCTGCTCAAACATCGCCAGACTTTTCTGCTTACGCCATTTTTCACCCAAGTCACTCTCTTATACGGGCTGCCGCATTCGCCGCAGACAAGTAGTTCTGAAAGTGCAAATTTTCCGCTGTACTTTCCGAGAGAGGTAATGCCTTTATCCGATGTCTGACGCTTACCTCTGCGACGAGACATTTCGCGTTGCACTTTTTTGAACATTTCCGAACTGACGATAGGAACGTGATTGTTGGCAATAAAGTATTTTGCCATCTCGCCGCGATTCTTTTTCACCTTTTTCGTTATGCAATTTTCGGTAAAGGTTTTTTGCAAAAGCATATCGCCGCAATACCGCTCATTCGTTAATATATTGGAGATGACGTTAAATCCCCATTGAGACTTTCCTTTCTTGGTCGGTATATTGTTCTGCTCCAAATACTCCTTGATCTGTTTGACGCTGTAACCGCTCAAATACAAGTTATAAATTTTTAAGACGATTTCAGCTTCTTCTGGAACAATTTCAGGCTCTCCGTCTTCCCCTTTCCTATAACCTAATATATTAATATCGAAAGGCGAACGTCCCGGCTCGCATACGTTGTTGCAATCCCCACCGCACATTCGCGCTTATATTTTCGCTTTCAGCCTGTGCCATGACACTGTACAAACCGACAAACATTTCGCTGTCGGCAGTCAAAGAATTCAGGTTTTGCTCCTCGAAAAACACACCGATTCCGAGAGCTTTCAATTTGCGGACATAGCGCAGACTATCTACGGTGTTGCGTGCAAAACGCGAAAACGATTTTGTCAGGATAAGGTCAATTTTTCCTTTCTCGCAATCGCGTATCATTTTTATGAACTGTTCACGCTTTTTGGCAAGTGTTCCCGTAATGCCTTCGTCTGCGTATATCTTCACAAACCGCCATTTCGGATTTTTCATGATGGCTTCCGTGTAATGGGCAACCTGCGCGTTGTAACTTTCGATTTGATCTTCACTGTCCGTCGAAACGCGGCAATAAGCCGCAACACGCAAAACACCATTCTCTGCATTCCTTTTCTGTAAGAGCGGATTGGCGTCTATTTTTGTAACTATTCTCTTCGACTGCGCTTGCTCATACATAATTTAGCCTCCGCGACATCCACTTCCGCGTCATTCATAAACCGCACGGTTATTCCGCCGGATTTGTTTATAAGAATTGCGTCAACCACTTCGCTTATAAATTCAAACGTCATAAGCTCATCCTTGCACGTACTTTCAAACGCTTTTACAACGCGCTCCGTATAAATCGGGAATCTGTTTTCCTTACAATGTTTGAATTTTATAGCGCACATTCAAAAATCACGCTTTGTGTCGCAGCGAAACTTGGCTGCGGCGCATCCATCATTCTTCCGATCTCATTTGTGTATCGTATAATCTCAGGCGTTCTTTCAAAAGCGGCGGACTCCTGCTTATCAAGCAGCAATCCCCTATTTTGATACACACAGTTTAATATTTGTTCTATCTGCTTGAACATCCTTTTATCCGTAACCCCTTTCTCGCAGATACAGCCGCCAATACAATCCCAATGCCCATACACATGATCTTGCCGCAGCCGACGATAATGTTCACCGCATTGTCCGCAGATAACGTGCTGTTTCAAAAACTCGGTCAGCGGAGAACACGGTTCGACTGAAAATCCCTTTTGCTTTCCTATATTTTGAGCGCGGGAAAATAAATTATCATCCACTATGGAAGGATACCCGTTTGAACCTATGTACCGCTCATCGACGAGGATGCGTTTAATTCGGTTTTTGCTCCATACTTTTTCCCCCTCGAAAATCGGCACTTCCTCCGAAGTCAACATATCGGCAATTGTTTTCAATCCCTTTCCTATTATATAATTATGGAATATCCGTTGAACGATCTTCCTTTCCGTTTCGTCAGGCTCTACTTTGCCGTTATTTACTTTGTATCCATACGGTATCATTCTCAGTTTCATATTATCACCGTCTTTTTATCGAAAACTCCAACTCACACTTTAACCGAAACGTCAACGTGCCGTCCTGTTCAATGTAAACGGTTTAGATTATGGAATCGAACAGACTTTCATCCATCGAAACAAGATAGCCCGATGAAGAGATTATCTTTCTGAGTTCCCTCATACGTTCAATACACTTTTCGTCATCATCTTCGCTTATCAACTTACTACGGCGTGTGCGCAGCTCATATATCTTTTGATTGAGCACATCTGTTTGCTGTACAAAAAGCGTATGGTCTATAACGCCCTGCATAAACAGCTCTCCGTAAGTGGCATTCTTTTGAGAAAGCGACATCAATTCTTCGTCGATTTCCAAAATTGCATTGTTTCCGCTGTTTATCTTTGTTTTCAACGTCTGCAATCGGGTGATCGTTTCTACGATCAAAGTTCTTTCGTTCTGCTTTAAGATATTAAACAGTCTGACAAACGCTTCACGAATTTCGGTATCGGAAAGTTGCGGTGCGTGGCAAACTCTGATGTCCTTTCCCTTGCGGGAACACGTCCAACGTAATTCTCCTGCTTTATATCTGCGTTTGTACTTCCACCCGCATTGACGGCAACATATTTTCCCGGATAAAAATTCCCTATGTTTGTTCGGCGGCTTATAGTAATTCGAGCGTGATTTCATCAAAGCACGCACAGACTCAAACTCCTCTTTGGATATTATTGCTTCATGAGTATTCTCACAATAATATTTGGGAAGTTCACCCTTGTTTCTTTGCTGCCGTAACGGTAAAATGTTCGGAACAAAACTTTTCTGCCATAAGCTGTCGCCGATATATCGTTCGTTCCGAAGAATATAATTTATCCCGTTTTCCGACCAGTTCAACCCCGGCGCGCGTTCGGACTGCAAGTATTTTAAGATGACCGTAATGCCCCTGCCCGACAAATATAAACGATAAATATCACGCACGATTTCCGCTTCGTTCGGTTCAATCACAAGCACGTTATCGACA
>CALXUV010000035.1 GCA_944391815.1 uncultured Clostridia bacterium
ATCACCGACTTAAAACCTTGTTTAGCTGTAAGCTCTATGGTGGTTAGCCATTCTATGTAATTTTCGGTTTATTAACTTTTGTTTTCGCCTCGGTTATCTGAAAATTTGTACGCTGAAAAAACCCATCAAGGCACGTCCAAAAATGCGAGATGTTTTAGGCTTGTTCATCAAAAAATTGTACAACAATAAAAGCCTTTCATCGCACATCTTTTCCGAACGAAGGAGATAACTACTTATTTCGTAAAAAACTGTAACACAAAATAAGCCTGTCTTCGCTCGAAGAAAGACGACCTTTTCACGAGGTTTAAGCAAAAAATTGTACGCTTACAAAACCTCATTATGGCGCGTCTTTCAGACGGCTCGGGTGCAGCGCGTTTTGCGCTGAAATCCATACAGAGCATTGCGCTCTGCGGCGCAGTCATATCTGCGCTAAACTCCCTCATATGGGGGAGTATCCGCACTCTAAGGCACGGCAAAAAAGCACAGGCGATACGTTTGCCTGTACTCTTGCATTATATCATATAAAGCTGCCGTTGTCAATAGAAATACAAACATTTGTTTATGTTTTGTGATAAATGGTAAAGTTTTATTATTATATCGAACCTCCCCAAAAGGGGGTTCGGTATATTTTTTTAATTTGGGCGGCGGCATTACGCAAAGGAGAATGTAAATATGAAACGGAAGTATGTACCTATTGACAAGGCAATTGCTTGGGGCAAGGAGCAATGCGCACCATATTTTAACAGCGACGGAAGCGCGGGCATTTGCGCGGTTGTCGCTGTAACTGATATGGGTTATTGTAAGGACGGTGTAACCCGTTGGTATCATTTTGATATGGACGGCGTGCCGTGTTATACGCTTAAATATTAAGCAGTAAAAGCTGTGCTAACGGCTATACGGGCAAATAAACAAAAGTGAGGTATCGAAACAATGTTAAATGGAACGGACAAGTACATTGAGACGGTCGCATATCTCGGCAAGTTATACGACCACATAAACGCCGAACTGTTCGGCGGGGAGCTTGTAAAGCCTGTAATCACTGTGCAGACAGACGAGCGCAACAAAACAAACGGCTGGTGGTCGCAGGGCAAAGTTTGGCGCGAAAACGCCGACGACGACGGCGAACACGAATTGAATATGACGGCGCAGCAGCTCCACCGTCCTATCAACGAGATAGCGGCAACGCTGATACACGAAATGTGTCATCAGTATGCGACGGTTCACGAAATGAAAGACACGTCGCGGTCGGGAAATTACCACAACAAGCTGTTCAAAAAGATAGCCGAAACTCACGGCTTGAAAGTTGAGTGTGTGGCAAAAATCGGTTGGTCGCATACGACATTGACGGACGAAACGGCGGCGATGATAACCGAATTTACGGCGGCAAATCCGCCGACGGTTATATATCGTATTCCCGTTATGAAATGTCAGATAACGAAGAATACGAGCACACGCAAGTATATTTGCCCTATATGCGGGCAATCGGTTAGGGCGACAAAGCGCGTAAACATTATGTGTATGGACTGCAACGCCCCTATGGTTGAAGAAGAATAACGGGCGGTGAAGTATATGAAAGCATTGATTGTTTTGCTTGATGATAGCGAATTTGAGTATCAAAAAGCACTTGTTAATGATTATGACCTCTGCTCTGCTACTTCTTATCAAGCCTATATTGCTTTGTGTCATATATTCAGTTCGGCAAAAGTGATAGACCTTTCCGACAAGAATAATTCAAACGCCGTTTAATGAGTGGCGAACGCAAGCGGGGTTTTCCTCTGCCCCGCTGTTATGGGGACATAGCCCAAAGGAGCGCGGCAAGCGTTCGTGCAAGGGTGGCGTCTTGCAGTCCCCACCATTCCCGCAAGGGTTAAAATCGGACGGCTGGCAACCGACTGCCAAAGGAGATTATCAAAATTATGGCAAACGAAAAGAAGGCAACGAACGGAACTATGGAACAAGTGGCTGAAATGCGGAACGGTAATTTTATTGTCAGACGCGAAGTGATACGCGATAAGCGCGGCAATCAGTATATGACCGACGACGGCAGACTGTACTTCAAGTACAAGCTCTGCGGCACGTTGCGCGGTCGTCGTATAGCTGTTGATTTCAGCCCGAAGGACAAAGGCGGCTATGTGCCCCTTGATTTGGTCTTTGACGTAAACCCCGAAGCCGAGCTTGACATTACGGACGAGGTAACGGAGTTCAACGGCAGGAAACAGCACCGCACCGTTTACACGGTCAACACAGTTGATGAAAACGGCGTAGTATGGCACGCCGAAGTAAAGCCCACGGGCAAAAGCGACGTCGACCTGCTAACTATGCTTATGAATATGGTTAATAAACAGATAAAAACCGTTGAGGTTGACCCCGAAACGGCGGCATAAAAGATAGATACCGTCAACCCGTCTGTGGAAAACTCCGCAGGCGGGCATACGGCTATATATCGCTTCTTAAAAGAAAATTCCCCTGCAAGGGGTGTTGCTCCCTGCAAGGGTGTTGATAGAGGAAAACAAGGAAACGAGGTGCAAAAAAATGAAAGGCTTTTTGGAACTTACAATGTGGGACAAAGGCAAGGCGCGGGAAAAATGTATGGTACCCGTACGGCTTATAACGGCAATAGTTGAGGACAAGGACGGTACATTTGTGGAAACGGGGCGCGATGAAAAGGGCGAAGGCACGGGCATTTTTGCAGCCGACAGCTACGAAGAAGTAAAACAAAAAATAATAAATTGCGAGGTTTAATTCATATGGCAAAGAGAAGTTATACAGCCAAAGAGCGCAAAGCGTACCATATGGGACGTGCGTATGCCGCGGCAAAAGCGGGCAAGCGTGTAAATTGTCCCGACAGCAAAAGCAAACAGTCGTTCCGCAACGGCGTGAACTCCGTTCGCGGCAAGACCGGCAAGAGAAAAGCGCGGGGCAAAGGCAAGGCAGATATGTGCCTTGTCGTGGACGGGAACGGCGTTGTGGTCGGCAAACTGAAATGTTGAGGTGTGCCGATGATTTGGTTCACGAGGAAGCAAAAGAAAATGGCGCGCAATAATACTATATCATATTTGTCGAGTAAGTATTATGACAGCGAATTAAAGTTAGATAAAGCGGCACGGCGCGGCGATTTGAAAGCAGTTGACCGTGCAATGGACGATTAAAGTTATCGTAAGAAATATAATAAATTATATTTTTTATGCAAAATATCTGTTATATTTTGCTTATTTGACTTATATTTGTTCTATAAAATGAATAAATTTTATGTTTCAGATAGTCCTAACTATAATTGCTATGCCAAAAAGTGGACAAAACCTGCTATGCCAAAAAAATAAGTCGCTTGAAATATAGCAAGCGACTTATTTATTCGGTTGTAAGATAACCATCAAAAAAGGCTTCTGGAAATCGGAAAGTTTTTACTTCATTCGTATTATCAAATTCAACATCAATATACCTGTTGTCGGCTTTTACGATTGTTCCCTTTCCGTACTTTTTGTGGGATACACGTTTCCCGATAGCGTTCTGTAATTCACCAGCCGAAGCGTTACGGACTCGCTCGATTCTTGGGTTGATGGGCTGTTCTGTTACAATACAAGAAGAGGGGGGTGGCGGTTTGTAGGGTTGAATAGAAGGTGTATGCTGACTTGTTCTGGAGGTTGCTTTTTTGTATCGACGGTCCTTAAGGAATTGCTCAACAATTACATATCCAAATCCATAAACTAGTGGCGCGGTAAGGACAGCAAGCTATTGAACCCCAAATGTTTCTTGTAGTGGGATCGTAGGGAACACGCTTTTCGTAAGTCACGGTTATTGTGCCATTCGCACGACCACCGCATACCGAGCTGGCGGTGTAGCCTTCTTCAATTGCTTGACCTCTACCAATAGCAATCCGCGAAGAGTAGATGTAATTTATTTAATTGCAACGAATTACATTTTTGGTTTTGATCCAGAGTTAAAGTCTGAAACAAAAAATTTCGTGCAGGCAGACGCTGCTGAAGCCTCTAAAAATGGGACATTGCAACAGCTTGTGGATGAAAAATTTGATACACAATTATTAGTAATATAAATATTACTAATATGTAGGAAAAATATTGATTTTGCTGTCCGATTATGATATAATAAACATATAGACACACCTATTTTTTAACAGGTGAACTCAAAACTCTTAAAAAATACACCTATCTATTCTACAAGGAGGTTGAGAAATATGTATCCCTAACAACAAGAATGTTTTTCAGGTCTACGCAAAATCGAAAACAGAAAATAAAAATTTGGGGGAAAACAAAATGACTAACAAGAAACGTTTTACAATAAGTATAGTGTGCTTGTTAATGCTTATCGTTAGTATGTTCGCTTTTTCTGCTTGCGGTGGCAAGGTTGAAAATTTCAATTTGTCTTTCAAAGTAGATGGTGAAAGCTACTCCACAATAAGCACTAATGGTTCGGAAATCGTGACGATTCCCGAAAATCCGACTAAAGAAGGATACGAATTCGATGGTTGGTATTGGGACGAAAATGTTTGGAGCAAACCTTTTACGGCTAACTCACTGCTTAATGCTCCTATTACAAGCGATATGTCCGTTTATGCAAAATTTGATGCAATTTCGTATGATATTACATACGAAACCGATAATGGATCTCACAGCAATCCTGTATCATACACGATAGAGGATAGTTTTGCTTTGTCTGACGCAGAGAAACTTGGTTATAATTTTATTGGTTGGTATTCTGATGATACATATACAACCGAAGTTACCAATATTTCCGTTGGCTCAATGGGGGCAATCACTTTGTATGCAAAATACGAAGTTGCCACATATACCATTACCTATGAGAATACCAAAGATGCAACTAATAATAACGCAACATCGTATACTATTGAAAGTGCAACCATTACTCTTGAAAATTTAGAGAAACCCGGTTATATCTTTGATGGTTGGTATAACAACGGAACTAAAGTGACTGAAATAGCAACGGGTTCTACGGGTAATCTTACTCTCACTGCACAATGGACGCCTATTGGATATGAAATTAAATATCATAATGTTACTGGTGCAAGCAATAATAACCCGGATGTTTATGATGTGGAAGATCAACCCCTTACTTTAAGCGATGCAAGCAAAGTAGGTTATACTTTTACGGGTTGGTATACGGATTCAACTTGCCAAACTAAAATTGATAAAATCGCTGTTGGCACCACAGGAGAACTTAATCTTTATGCTGGCTGGGAAATCATTGAATACACGGCGACTTTCAAAGACGGAGATGATACCGTTGGCAAAGTTACATTTACAGTAGAAACCGAATCCATAGAAGAACCTACCGTTCCCGTGCATAATGGGTATACTGGTCAATGGGCTGATTATGAACTTGGAGTAAGTGATATTACTATAGACGCGGAATATACACCTATCGTTTATGCTATTACTTATGAGAATATTCAAGGTATAGATAATAAGAACGTAACTACTTATACGGTTGAAAGTGAAACTATTACACTTGTAGCGGTAGAAAAGCCCCATTACATCTTTGACGGTTGGTATAACAATGGTACTAAAGTGACCGAAATAGCAACGGGTTCTACGGGTAATCTCACTCTCACTGCACAATGGACACCTGTCTCTTATACCGTTTCCTACGAGAATACTAAAGATGCAACTAATAATAACGTAACATCGTATACTATTGAGAGTGCAACCATTACTCTTGAAAATTTAGAGAAACCCGGTTATATCTTTGATGGTTGGTATAACAACGGAACTAAAGTGACTGAAATAGCAACGGGTTCTACGGGTAATCTCACTCTCACTGCACAATGGACGCCTATTGGATATGAAATTAAATATCATAATGTTACTGGTGCAACTAATGATAATCCAAGTGCGTATACTATTGAATCCGAAATTATTACACTTCTCGATGCTAATAAAGTCGGGTATACTTTCCTCGGATGGTATACGGATGCTATGTTTGAAAATAGTATTGCTGAAATTCCCACTGGAACAACAGGAATACTTAACCTTTACGCAAAGTGGGAAATAATAACCTATACGATCACATATAAAAATACAAAAGAGGCTACCAACCCGAATCCTACAACATACACGGTTGAAAGTGAAATTGAACTTTCAAAAATATTTGCCGCGAATTATACATTTAACGGTTGGTATAGCGGTATGAACCTTTTTACAATAATACCCAAAGGAAGCACTGGCAATTTGGTGCTTACGGCTACATGGGTTGATTTATCGCTTGGAGAAATTGACTATGATCATGAAAAAGTGGCGATAAGCGTAAATGATGAAATAACCGCCGAATTGTTTGATGCACGGTGTTATGACTCAAATAATACGTTAGCAACTATGTCTATTGAAGTAGATGGCACCCAAGCAGCAGGAGAAACTATTACTGTTCGTTTAATTGCTACAAGCGGAAATAAAACCAAACAAGAAACTATAACGAACATTAAAGTTTATGATACTCCTACACTTACTGTATCTAATGATTCTAAAGATTATATAAATGTAACTGACACATTAAACGGCGATTTATTTGGCGCAATCGGAACCGATAGCTTTGGCGCTACAACGGAAATTCTTGTATCTGTTGAGGGCGATTTTTCTGCTGGAAATCTTGTTACAGTTGTTATAACTGCTGTCGATCCCGCACAAAATACGTTTGTTTGGAAGAAGGACAACATTAAAGTTTACGGTTCCCCTACAATCAGTATTAAAAACACCAATATAAAAGAAAGTGATGGTATTTCTATCGACTCACTTGGTGCT
Organism: uncultured Clostridia bacterium; assembly: GCA_944391815.1. Lineage (GTDB taxonomy): Bacteria > Bacillota > Clostridia > Oscillospirales > CAG-272 > SIG673. The sequence goes on from CALXUV010000035.1 coordinate 6,771, forward strand.
GTAGCAACAGATAGTTTTGGTGTTACACAGAATGTATCTATTTATAAAGTCGATTACGGGTTCTCTAATGGTGGAGTGTATAAATATCAAACCTCAACAATGGAAGATAGCGTGGTCTTTACTGCATTAAATACAGAAAGGTATACGCTCCATTATAAAAACGGATATAGTGGCGACAGAACATATATTACTGTGTACTGCGTAACGACAAATACGACAATACGCGCTCGATCCTACTATACAAATACAGGATATTCTACATTTGGCTTTAGTGTAATTGCAGGTTATGAATACAAAATATGTACACAAGCGTATAGTTCTTCTTATACAACAGAGTTCTACATGTATCTTACGAGCACATCATTAACAGAGACCGTTGTTGCTGAAGAAGCACAAGTGATTTTGAAATCAACGGATGCTTATGGTAATATTGGCGAAAAATTGGTTAAGATAAAAGTTTTCGGATTACCTACAATAAGTGAAGCTGCAATAACTGATTTTAAAGTTGGAGACGAAATTAGCGTAGAATCTCTTAAATTGACTGCGGTTGATACCTATGGCCAGCCTCTTGAAATTAGCCTTGCGAAAATAAGCGGTGAGCAAATTGCCGGTTCAACAATGGTTTATACTGCATCCGTTACAGATATCGTGGGGAATGTTTCCGTAAGAGATATTGAACTTAAGTTTTATGGAACACCGACAATCAATGTTGGGCGAACACATATTAAAGTCAATGAGATTATTAACACAGCTACGCTTCAAGCAATAGCAAAAGATAGTTTCGGAAACACTCTTAATGTGACAATAGAAAAATTAGAAGGTTCACAAATAGGTGGATCAACTATGCGCTATCTTTTAACAACTGATCCCGACAAAGTTGGAAATACCCATAATGCAACGGTTAGTATTTCTGTCTACGATGAGAATGAAATTGAACTATCATACGCTCCGAGCACATTTATTAAACTTACAAGTAAAGGTGAGGAGTTCTTCGCAGAAGCGCAAGATAGCTTTGGCAATGCTTGTGAAATTAGCCTTGAAGCAGCTTCCGGATATACTCTTGCGGGAGGCGAAGTTGTTACGCTTTACATTGTGGCAACGGATAAAGCAGGCAACATCAAAAAAAGCGAACCTATAAATAATATCAAGGTGTATGACATCCCGACAGAAACTCTAACTAACCCTTCTAATGGTTATTCTATTTTGGAAGATGGAGCTCTTTCCTTGCTCTTCACTGTTCACGATAGTTTCGGGGAAGAGGTTTATGCTGAGATTACTACAAATGATGAATTAGTTGGTGGAAGATTTATAAGTGTTACCATTAACGCAACAGATGTCGCTGGAAACACTTTGACAAAAACTTACGATTCCATTGCAGTATTTTCGGAAGAATATCCAATATATGCAGAATTATATATTGATGGAGAATTTTGGAAAGGAGAATTCGTTAAGGATTATTTGTCCGTTCCCCAAATTTCAGGGCAAGATTTCTATGCTTGGATTGATACTGAATGGAATATTTATACTGATTCAACTGGCAAAATATTAAATGATACAATATCTGGTTTTGTAAAATTTGATGGTGTTCTTTATTCGGAAGGATACTCTCCTATCGCAAGTGCCGCTGATTTAACAGAAATGAGTTTGAGTGGGAAATATATTCTTGTAAGGGATATTGATCTTGAAAATGTAAATTGGACACCGATTGGAACTCAAACAAGTCCTTTTACTGGTGAATTAAATGGCAACGGTTACACTGTTCATAATTTCAAAGTTACCACAGGTATTAAAGATTCCTCATGTTGTTTTGCTGGTTTAATTGGGTATAATAGTGGAACAATTAAAAATATACGTGTGGAAGAATTTTATATTAGTATCAGAACAGGTTCTACCTACGTTTACGCAGGCGGATTAGTTGGATACAACACAGGTACTATTATTGATTGTACTATTAATTATAATTACATTAGCGGTTCTGCATTCTTTGCGTCTCAAAATGGCAATGCATCTTATGCCGGTGGTATTTCAGGTGCTAATACCGGAACAATTAATAATAGCTATGCTACTGGAGAGCAATATGTAAAAGCATGGGGTAATTCAGACGAATCAGATGCGACTGCAGGTGGAATTACTGGTTTGAATGGCAATGGCAGTGTTGTTATAAATTGTTGTGCGACAGGAAATGTAATAGCATCTGCTTATGATGCAAAGGCAGGTGGATTGGTTGGATTTAATAACAAAGGACAAATTAGTTATAGCTATTCAACTTGTAAAGTAGAATCAAGTTTGCATGAACAATCTTCGGGACAATGGAATGCTAATATAGATGCGGGGGGCATTGCTGGTGTTAACTATGGCTCTACTGGTCTTATAAAATATTGCTATGCAACGGGAAATGTAACTGCAACTGCTTCGTCGGCTGAACATAGTCATAGGGTTCAAGCAGGAGGATTAGTTGGAAATAATTACGAAGGAGCCGTTATATCAGATTGTTATGCAACTGGAAATGTTATCGGTATTTCAGAACTTGGTTCGGCAGGGGTTTATGCCGGTGGCTTGGTTGGTTACAATCATGACGATATATTGAATTGCTATGCTACAGGTAATGTTTCTGCAACTGCAGTTGGTGGCTCGGCTTATGCTGGTGGGTTACTTGGATATTTAAGTGCGAGCAATAGTAATGGACGCGTAAATTATAGTTACGCAACAGGAGACGTGTCTGCTGTATCCAATTCTACAAGTTCAACTGCAACCGCTTGCGCTGGGGGGTTGATTGCCTACGAAAACATAACTTATGTGAATTACAGCTATCGTTGTTCTGAACAGACAGTAACCGCGACGATAAATTCAGCTGAAGGCACAATTCACAAAAATAATCTAAAATCACTAGAAACAATTCAAACTGTTTCTTTCCATACAGATACACTTCTTTGGGATAGCTCTATATGGAATATTCAATCAGGAACATATCCTACACTATATGGCGTAGGTGTAAAATGAAATAACACTATTTAGTAGTGAAAATTTCTGTCCTGATTTTATAGTACAGGTCAAAACGAATAATTTAGCACAAATGATTGTTCTTTACTTCACAAGTATTGAACAATCATTTGTTTTATTATAGTAAAGTTATTCAGTTTAATTATTTGATATAATTATTTCCTGGTATTATTTGATTCAGTTTTTCGACATAATCATACATTGTTTGGAGATAATCTACGCGCGTTGCACATTTTTTGTCCTTATGGTCCCAAGTGAAGCCATTAGGTCTATGTCCTGTAACACAGCAAATTTTATGTTCGGGCAATGTAAAAATCATCTCCTATATCAATTCAAACCTAATTATTGCATACGAGTATAACACTTGCGATTGCAGGTGTTTTATATGCCGAATTTAACATAACAATATATTGTGGTATGCCCTTTAATTATTGTATGTATATTGTAAAGTATAAAGATAGTACCTTTTATGGACGATTACAGTTATCGTAAGAAATAAATTATATTTTTTATGTAAAATATCTGCCACATTTTGCTTATTTGCCTTATATTTCTTCTATCATATTCTCATCAAACGAAACAGTCTTTTCCGCGTTTTCGGGTATAGCTTCGGGGTAATCTGCATTTATTCTGATAAGGTGTACGCCTTTGCAATTATAAGTCATTCGCTCAAAAGGAAATCGTATAATGGTAGGGGTATTGAAGCCCACGCCAAGTTCCAAAAGTACGGTGTTTTTTTTGCAGGCCTTATCGTAAAACTTTTCGTATTTTTCGTTAGCGGCATACCACGCGTCGTCCTGCACGAAAAAGGCGTCCTTTCGTATATTTACTTCCATATCGCCGCCGCATACGGGACATTTCGGAACGAGATGTGAAGGTACTTTGCAGTCCTTTTGCTCATCATTCATTTTTATGATTAGCTCTTCATTGTCGTATAACTTATCGTGGCAACCTTTTGCGCATTGAATTTTACCGTAATCGCCCTGCACGGCAAAAATCCGGTCGGGGGAAAATCCGGCTTTATAAAACTGATAGTCGACGTTGGTCGTCAATACAAAGTAATCTTTGTCTTTTACCAGCTCAAAAAGGTTTTTATAAAGCGGCAGGGCGGGCGGCATATAACGATTTACCAGAATATGCCTCGACCAGTACGCCCATTTTTCTTCCTGTGTTCTGAAAGGATAAAAACTCGACGTATACATATCCGTCATGCCGTATTTTTGAATATACTCCGCGAAATTATCGGTAAACCGCTGCCCTGAATAGGTAAGGCCCGCCGCCGCTGAAAGTCCTGCTCCGCCGCCGATAATAACACACTCGGCGCTGTTTAACAATGTCTTTGCCTTATTGATTCTGTCTTGCAAGTTCTCTTTCATAAAACTTCTCGTCCTCCGCTAAAAACACGTTGAAAATTACCTTTAAGGTACTGTCTGCATTTTGTTTCCATTCCTTTATTGTCTGAACGGCAAGGCGGCAAGCCTGCTCTTTAGGGTAGCCGTATACCCCCGTTGAAATACAGCAAAACGCGATAGAATCAAGCCCCATTCTCTCCGCTTCATTCAGACATGAGATATAGCAGCTTTGCAAATCTTTTCTGTTTGTATCCGTTATCTGCCCGCGCACAACAGGACCCACAGTATGGAAAATAAACCTGCTGGGCAGATTGTAGGCTTTTGTCACTTCGACTTGTCCGTTCGGCTCTTCCCTGCCCTGCATTATAGTGTTGCAGTCAAAGCGCACCTGAATGCCCGCATTGGAGTGAATGATGTTGTCTATGCAGTTATGCAGCGGCTGAAAACAACCGAGCAATGCGGGGTTGCAGGCATTTACGATTGCGTCGGCGTTCAGCCTCGTTATATCTCCGCGCCAGAGCGCGATGCAGTTTTTATAGGGAAAACTATCGACGTCCACAATTCCGCGCTCTTTTGTCCTTTCTGAAAGGTATTCATCCTGCAACTTTATAAATTCCTCCGTTGCGGGAATAGGCGGACGCACATTGCAAAGCGCACGGAAATAATTGGCTTTCTGATTATCCGCAAGCTCAGGCACACTTTCTCCGCGCTCAGCGCATAGCATTTCTATCAATCTGTCCAAAACATTGTTTTCCATTATCAATTATAGTCTCCTTATAGCGCCGATCGGGCAAATTTCAAAACAATTACCGCAGTGCAGACAGTGTGTCTGATTTATTACGGCACGATTTTCCTGTATTTCTATGCACCTTTGCGGACACACGGAAAGGCATTTTTTACAGCTGGTGCAATTTTCGTCTATGTAATATCCGGATTTGACGTCTGTTGTCCCGCCGAAAACAAATGAAAACCTATCGATAGGCTTTTTCGATAAGTCAAACCACTCGCCGTGCCCTTCATAAATTATAAAGGCGGTCAGATTTTTTTGTGATTGCTCGGTGGGGTAGATGTCATACATATACTTGTTGCGCTCCAGTAATTTATTCAGAATGTCCCGTCCGCACTCTCTGACATTGCCTTGTACGGACACAGCTATTCTTTTCATGGTGCTGTCTCCCTTAATGCCCGTAAGCGATATAAACGGATATTTTTTCAGTCTGTCATAAAATTTTTTCCCTTTAGCGGTAAGAAAATATATACCCTGGCTGTCATAGTCCATAATATCAATGGCGCAGGTTACGGGCTTGCCGTCATCATCTGTATTTGCCATAACCACGGTGTGAATCTCTCTAAGCAAAAAGTCAAATATCTGTTCCCTATTCATAATTTACCTGAAAAGACAGAGAAGCGCAACAAAAATTGCGCTTCATTCTGCTATGAAATTGAATATCTGAAGGCTCAGAACTTGCCGTTCTGGTTGCGCCACGTCGCTTTGTCGGCAATCGTCTCCATGACATCCCAGTGCTCGGCGATCTTTCCGTTCTCCACGCGCCACAGGTCGTAGTAAGAAGTGGGCTTGCCGCCGAATGTGCCTTCGGATACCGCAAGGACGAAGTTGCCCTGCGCGAGAATCTGGTGCGTTCTGTCATAGAGCATCTGAATGCCGGCCTTTGCCATATCCGCAAGGGCGGCACCGAGTCCGGACACACCGTCGGCAATGCTCGTATTGTGCTGAATATACTTGTCGCCGTCAAAGTATTCGACCGTCTTTTCGGGTCGCTTGCCCTGCATTACGTCATAGAGGAAATTTTTGACGAGCTCACGGTTTGCTTCAGTCTTGTCAAGGTCAGTTATTTCCATCGTGCC